>JACZKR010000201.1 GCA_014859945.1 Paracoccaceae bacterium
CCCGCCGGGGCAGGCGCCGGCCTGTGTCAGAAGGGCTGAACCGGGCAAGCCGCGCCGCCGCGCGACGGGCGGGGAAAGGCAGTGCCTTTCCTTCTCCGCCCGGGACCGCCGGTCACCGGGGCGGGCCTGCCCGGCGAACCCGTTGTCCCGCCGCCCTCAGGCCTTCTTCATCGGGCAGGTTGACAGGCCCAGCAGCGAGTAAAGCGGGCAGGTGGAAAACAGCCCCGTCGCCAGCGGCACCACCCCGATCAGCTTGGCCCAATGCCAGAAGCCCGAGCCGTTATCGAGGAAGAACCACAGGATCAGCGCGGCCCCCACGGCGATGCGCAGGATGCGGTCGGCACCGCCGACATTGGTCTTGAACATGATCGTCCTTTCAGGGGCCGGGATGGCCCGATGCGGAAATCATGCCACTTCGGCCCGAGTCGGTCTGTGATCAGGTCACGCCCGGCCCGCCAGCCGCATCAGCGCCGCGCGGTCGGCCAGCCGGACATGGCCGCGCTCCTGCCTTGTCCAGCCGTTGCGGGCGAAGGCATCCAGCCGCCGCGTCACCACCTCGCGCGCCGAGCCGATGCGGGCGGCCAGTTCGGCCTGCGTCGCCTCGACCAGATCGCCGGCGGCAAGGTCCAGAAGGGCCGCCGCCAGCCGCACCTCGATCCGCTCGAAGGCCACCTGCTCCAGCACCCGCGTCAGATCGGCCATCCGCCGCCCGAAGGCGCGCAGCACGAAGGCGCGGAAGGCGGCATCGCCATCCAGCGCCCGGGCAAACAGCGCGCGCGGGATCAGCACCGCTTCGGTTTCGGCCACCACCACCGCCTCGCCGGTATAGGCCTCATCCCCCATCAGGCCCAAGGTGGTCTGGACGCAGCTTTCCCCCGGTTCCACCGCGTAAAGCAAAATCTCGCGGCCCGAGGCGCCGGTCAGCCGCACCTCGATCCGGCCGCGCAGCACGATGACAAAGCCCTGCGCCCGGTCGCCGGCGCGAAAGAGCACCGCCCCCCGCGCCAGATGCGCCACCGGCAGCGCCGCCAGTTCGGCTGCGGTCTGCGGCCCCAGCCCCAGCCCGTCTGCCCAGCCCCTCACGACAGCGCCAGCAGTTCCGAGACCGAGCGTTCCGCCAGCCCCAGAAGCGCCAGCGCCTCGGCCTCATGCGCCAGGGTGCGCGCCACGACCTGCGGAAAGCCGGCCCAGGACCTGCTGGCCAGCGCGGCCAGCTTCTGCGCCTCGGCATGGGGGGCGATATAGGCAATCAGGGTGGTGGGGTCGCCGGGGCGGAACTGCTCGGCCTTCAGGGCCTGCAACTCCATCAGCCGGGCATAATCCTGCTCCAGCGCGGTGACCGGCGACAGATCGACCAGATGCTTCTGGCCGGGCGCGCAATCGGGGTGCGCCATGTAGCGCCGAAAAGCGTCCATGCCGTCCTGCAACCTTGCCAGCCCCTCGTAGCGCACATAGACCACGCCACGCCGGGGCAGAATGCGAAATGTAACCGGCATGTCCCCCGACCCTTGCCCGGAACCCGAAACTAGCGGGCGCCGGGCGCGGGTCAAGGGAAATGCCTTAGTCCATCTGCTTGAAGTTGAAGGCCGCGCCTTCCTTGATGCCCGAGGGCCAGCGCGAGGTGATGGTCTTCGTCCGCGTGTAGAAGCGGAAGGCATCCGGCCCGTGCTGGTTCAGGTCGCCGAAGGCCGATTTCTTCCAGCCGCCGAAGGTGTGATAGGCCAGCGGCACCGGGATCGGCACGTTGATGCCGATCATGCCGACATTGACACGGTTGGCGAAATCGCGCGCGGTGTCGCCGTCGCGGGTGAAGATCGCGGTGCCGTTGCCGTATTCGTGGTCCATCGCCAGCGACAGGGCTTCCTCATAGGTCTTGGCGCGCACGGTGGACAGGACCGGCCCGAAAATCTCCTTGCGGTAGATGTCCATGTCCTTGGTCACATGGTCGAACAGATGCGGGCCGACGAAGAAGCCGTCCTCATAGCCCTGCAGCGCGAAGTTGCGGCCATCGACCACCAGTTTCGCGCCCTGCGCCACGCCCGATTCCACCAGCCGCAGGATGTTGGCCTTGGCGGCGGCGGTCACGACCGGGCCGTAATCCACGTCATTGCCGGCGGTATAGGGACCGACCTTCAGCTTTTCGATGCGCGGGATCAGCTTTTCGATCAGCGCATCGGCCGTGGCATCGCCCACCGGCACCGCGACCGAGATCGCCATGCAGCGTTCGCCCGCCGCACCATAGCCCGCCCCCACCAGCGCGTCGGCCGCAAGGTCCATGTCGGCGTCCGGCATGATGATCATGTGGTTCTTGGCGCCGCCGAAGCACTGCACGCGCTTGCCGTTGGCCGTGCCGCGGGAATAGATGTATTCGGCAATCGGGGTCGATCCGACAAAGCCCACGCCCGAAATCTGCGGGTTGTCAAGGATCGCATCGACCGATTCCTTGTCGCCATTGATCACCTGCAGCACGCCGTCGGGCAGCCCCGCCTCCTGCATCAGTTCGGCCAGCATCATCGGGACCGAAGGATCACGCTCGCTGGGTTTCAGGATGAAGGCGTTGCCGCAGGCCAGGGCCGGGCCCATCTTCCACATCGGGATCATGGCGGGGAAGTTGAACGGCGTGATTCCGGCAGCAACGCCAATGGGTTGGCGCATGGAATACATGTCGATGCCGGGGCCGGCGCTGTCGGTGAATTCGCCTTTCAGCAGATGCGGCGCGCCGATGCAGAACTCGATCACCTCAAGCCCGCGCTGGATGTCGCCCTTGGCGTCGGGCACCGTCTTGCCGTGTTCCGAGGACAGGGCTTCGGCCAGCTTCTGCATGTCGCGGTTCAGGAGGCGGACGAATTCCATCATCACCCGCGCGCGGCGCTGCGGGTTGGTGGCGCCCCATTTCACCTGGGCTGCGGCGGCGGCTTCGGTCGCCGCGTCAAGCTCGGCCTTCGAGGCCAGCGCCACCCGCGCCTGCACTTCGCCGGTGGCGGGGTTGAAGACATCGGCAAAGCGGCCCGAGGTGCCGGGAACATGCTTGCCGTTGATCCAGTGACCGATTTCCTTCATGGAATCCTCCTTCATCCTTTGGCGCAGGATAGTCTTGCGGAAACGCCAGACAAAGCGGCAATAATCCAAAAGCGTTTTGCAGATTCGCAAAGGTGGCGGGATGGACTGGGACGATCTGCGCATCTTTCTGGCGGTGGCGCGGGCGGAAAGCCTGTCGGGCGCCGGGCGGCGGCTGAAGATCGACGCGGCCACCGTGGGCCGCCGCATCGCCCGTCTGGAAGAGGCGGTGGGCGCGGCCCTTTTCGCCAAGTCGCCGCAGGGCTATGCGCTAACCGGCGCCGGGGCCCGGCTGATCCCCCATGCCGAGCGGGCCGAGACGGCGCTGGAAGGCGCCTCCGAGGCGCTTTCGGGGCCCGAGGGGCTGACCGGCCAGATCCGCCTTGGCGCCCCCGATGGCTGCGCGAACTACCTGCTGCCGCAGGTCATCGCCCGCATCTGCGACGCCAATCCGGGGCTTGAGGTGCAGATCGTCGCGTTGCCCCGCGTCTTCAACCTGTCGCGGCGCGAGGCCGACATGGCCGTGGGCGTCAGCCGGCCCACGGCGGGGCGGCTGACCGTGCAGAAGCTGACCGACTATCGCCTGAGCCTTGCCGCCAGCGCCGGCTACCTGGCCGACCATCCGCCGCTGACCCGGCCCGAAGACCTGCAGGCCCACCGTTTCGTCGGCTATATCCCGGACATGATCTTTGACAAGGAACTGGATTATCTGGCCGAAATCGGCGCACCGGCGGCGGCGCTGACCTCAAACTCGGTGTCGGTGCAGCTGAATTTCCTGCGGCAGGGGGCGGGGCTGGGGGTGGTGCATGATTTCGCGCTGCCGGCCGCGCCGGAACTGCGGCGCATCCTGACCGGTCAGATCCGCCTGACGCGGGCCTTCTGGCTGATCCGTCATGCCGATGACGGGCGGGTGGCGCGGCTGAACCGTTTCGCCGAAACCCTGGTGCGTGAGGCGCGGTCGGAAATGGTGCGGCTGGAAGCTCAGTTGCAGGACGGGTAGGGGGCCTTTTCGCCTTCGGCCGGCGTGCAGAGCCGCGACTGCGACAGCCCGCTGATCCGCAGCATCCATTTCGAGGCGTCGCGTTCGATGGGCTGGTCCTGCGCCGGGCCGCGTTCTGCGAACTGCAGGGTGTAGGTGTCTTTGGTGCCCACCAGAACCACCACCACCATTTCCTCGGAATGGTCGGTGCCGGCGACCCGGCCGCAGCCCATGTAGCCGCCAAAGGCCGCGCGGGCGCCCTGCAACTTCAGGATGTCCAGCGCCTCGGCGGTCACCTCGACCGCGCAGCCGGCCTGATAGCCCTGCAGCAGCCGCGTCGCCGCCCATTCCGCCAGTTTCGCCGTGTCGATATCGGCCACATCGGCGCCAAGGCCGCGCGCGCCGGTGACGGTCATCATCCGGGTCCAGTTGTCCACCGTCTCGCCCGGGGGGACATGTTCAAGGATGTAGCTGCCGTCCCGTTCCGCCTCATAGGCCGGGGCGGGGGCAAAGATGCCGGGCAGGCCATAGCGGATGACCTGGCCGTAAACCGGCACCACGGCCTGAACCGGTTCCTGCGCGGAGGCGGGGCCGCCGGCCGTCAGCGCAAGGGCAAGGGCGGCGGAAAGGGGGGCTTTCATGGGGCCTCGGGACGGAAATCAAAGGAATGCTTGACAGAATCCCATGCCCGGTGTCCGCTTTCAAGGACAAACAGGGACAAGGGAGATGCCCATGCTTGTCAGCCAGATCCTCAAGACGAAATCCGATGACGGGGTGGTGACCATCGCCCCCGGAACCACGCTGGGCCGCGCCGCCGAGGTGCTGTCGTCGCGGCGGATCGGAGCGCTGGTGGTTTCGGCCGACGGCAAGAAGGTGGCCGGCATCCTTTCGGAACGCGACATCGTGCGCGAACTGGGCCGTCGCGGCCCCGCCTGCCTGCCCGATACGGTGGACAGCGTGATGACCGCCCGCGTCATCACCTGCGCCCGCGGCGACCGCGCCGATGAGGTGTTGCAGAAGATGACCGACGGCCGCTTCCGCCATCTGCCGGTGGTTGAAGGCGAAGAAATGGTGGGCCTGATCTCGATCGGCGACGTGGTGAAGGCCCGTCTGGCCGAGCTTGCGATGGAGAAGGATGCGCTGGAAGGCATGATCAAGGGCTTCTGACACCGCGGTCTGCGGCACATTCGCCCTTGCAAGGCGCTGCGCAATATTGTTGCGTGGCGCCGCATCAGTGGGAGCCTTCCATGCGCATCGGCCTTTATCCCGGCACTTTCGATCCCGTCACGCTGGGCCATATCGACATCATCCAGCGGGCCTGCGCGCTGGTGGACCGGCTGGTGATCGGGGTGGCGATCAACCGCGACAAGGGGCCGCTGTTCACGCTGGAAGAGCGGGTTGCGATGATCGAGGCCGAGGCGGCCGGCATCTCTGCCGCGACCGGCTGCCAGATCGTGGTGCATCCGTTCGAGAACCTGCTGATCGACTGCGCCCGCGACGTGGGGGCGGGGGTGATCATCCGCGGACTGCGGGCAGTGGCGGATTTCGAATATGAATTCCAGATGGTCGGCATGAACCGCGCGCTCGATTCCAGCGTCGAGACGGTGTTCCTGATGGCCGATGCCCGGCGGCAGGCGATTGCCTCGAAGCTGGTGAAAGAGATCGCACGGCTGGGCGGCGATGTGTCCAAATTTGTGACCCCCGCGGTGAATGAGGCCCTGCGCGCCAGGTTCGTCGGGTAGGGCGGAGGCAGGGTCCGGGCGGGAGAAGGCGAGGCACTGCCTCGCCCCCGCCCGCTGGCGACGGTGCAACCGGAAACGGTGCAGCCCACAATGCCAGAGGCCGGCGCCTGCCCCGGCGGGCGAGAAGCGCCCGCCAATGGCGGGGCGGGCGCTGGCCGGGCCTTTGAAGCCCGGCCGGTGAAGCTTGCCGATGTTGTGCGGTGGCGAAGGCGATGGCCTTCGCCATGGCGGGCCGGGCTGGTGCGTGTGAACACGCACCCTACAGGCCGGTGCAACCTTGTCCGGGCGGGAACAGGCGAGGCACTGCCTCGCCTGTTCCCGCCCGGACAAGGTTGCACCGGCCTGTAGGG
>JACZKR010000202.1 GCA_014859945.1 Paracoccaceae bacterium
CCCCGCCGAGGCGATGTTCCTACCTTATCTCTCAGGCGAACGGACCCCGCACAACAGCCCCGCCGCCCGGGGCGCGTTCATCGGGCTGGCTGCGGGAACCGACCGGGCGGCGCTGGTGCAGGCGGTGATGGAGGGTGTGGCCTTTGCCTTTGCCGATTGCCACGACGCGCTGACCCGCACCGGTGGCCCCCTGGGGGCGGTCTATTCGGTGGGCGGCGGTGCGCGGTCGGCGGCCTGGCTTCGGATCATCGCGGCGGCCACCGGTCTGACGCTGCTGATCCCGGAAACCGGTGATTTCGGCGCCGCCTATGGTGCGGCGAAACTGGCCCGCGCCTGCCTGTCCCCCCGGTTCGACCCCGCCGGCTTCGCACCGCCCGCGCTTCGGGCCGAGGTGCGCCCCGACCCGGCGCTGGCCGCCGCCTATGCCGAGCGGCGCCCCCGGTTCCGCGCGGTTTACCGGGCCCTGAACGATGGTTGACCACATCATCGTCGGCGCCGGTTCGGCCGGTTGCCTGATCGCCGCGCGGCTGGTGGCCGCCGGGGCCGAGGTGCTGCTTCTGGAAGAGGGGCCGGCGCGGGGCCATCCGTTGCTGGACCTGCCCGCCGGGTACATGAAGTTCCTGAACTCAGAGCGCTATCTGAAATACTATCCCACCGTGCCGCAGCCCCAGCTGGACGGCCGCAGCATGATCATCCCGCAGGGGCGGCTTTTGGGGGGCGGTTCTGCGATCAATGCCATGGTCTATCTGCGCGGTCAGCCGCAGGATTACGATGCCTGGGCCGAGGCGACGGGCGATCCGGGCTGGGGTGCTGCGGCCATGCAGCGGCATTTCATCGGGATGGAAGGCAATGCCGAGCTTTCTGGCCCGTACCACGGCACGGATGGCCCGCTGAAAGTATCGCATCTCGGTCATATGAACCCCGTGACGGCGGCGTTTCTGGCAGCCTGCGCGGCCACGGGCATTCCGCTGAACGACGATTTCAACGGCGCCTCACCGTCCGGCGCAGGCCGTATGCAGCACACGATCGACGGGCGGGCGCGGCGGCGATGTTCGGCGTCCCGGGCGTTTCTGGCGCCGCTGAAGGGCAACCCGCGCCTGCGGCTGGTCACCGGCGCGCGGGTGACCCGGCTGAACCTGCAGGGCGACCGGGTGACAGGTGTCACCTATCACGACGGCAGGCAGACCCGCCGGGCCGAGGCGGCAGGCGGCGTGATCCTGACGGCGGGCGCGCTGGCCAGCCCGCATCTGATGCTGCTTTCGGGCCTTGGACCCGAGGCACAGTTGCGCGCGGCGGGCGTGCCGGTGCTGGCCGATCTTCCCGGCGTGGGTCAGGGCCTGCAGGACCATTGCGAAGTACCGGTGATCAGCGGGCTGCGCCGGGGACTGGGCTATTTCGGGCAGGACCGGGGCTTGGCCATGCTGCGCCATGGCCTGCGCTATCTGCTGACCCGGGGCGGACCCGTCACCTCGACCGGGGTCGAGGCCTGCGCCTTTCTGCCGTTCGGTGACGACCCCCGGCCGTTGATTCAGCTTTACTGCGTTCCGACGGTCTATCTGGACCGCACGGTCAGCGGCATTGATCCGACATGGGGCCTGACCCTGACGCCCTGCCTTGCCCGCCCGCAATCCCGCGGATCGGTCAGCCTGAACCCGGCCGACCCCGACGGGCTGCCGCTGGTCGATCCGGGTTTTCTGCGTGCGCCGGCCGATCTTGAGGCGATGCGTCAGGGGATTGCGGCGGCGCGGCAAATCCTTGCGGCCGAGCCCTTGGCAGGAATGGTGACGGGCCCGCTGATGCCGGCCCGGTTCGATACCGAAGCGATTGACGCCCATATCCGCGCCACGGTGAAGACGAACTATCACCCCGTCGGCACCTGCGCGATGGGCCGGGTGCTGGATGCCGGTCTTCGCGTGACCGGCCTGCGCGGGCTGCGCGTGGCCGATGCCTCGGCCATGCCGGCGATCCCGGCGGCAAACACCAACGCGCCGACCATGGCTCTGGCCTCACGCGCGGCCGAGCTGATCCTGGCAGAGTGAATGCGGCAGGGTGGCTGCCAGAGCGAAAGGGGCCGCTAGGCCTTGCGCGGTTCGTCATGGCCGGCACCTTCGGCATGCGGCGGATTTTACGGTGTTCCGAACATTCCGATATGGCGCCGGAAGGTTGTGGCGAAATGGGCATGGACGGAGGCATCGCCGCCGTTGTGGGCCATACAGGCTATTCAGACCGCAAAATGCCCGACCAGATGGACGCGGTGGGGTTTTTCCGCGGGGAGGCTGGCGTCGGGGCGGAGCGGACCATAGTCGGCCGACCTGGAAGATTCATCGTGTTTCGCGACTCTGCGGCTGAAATCGCGCAGCCTCGTGCCCGGGGCGAGCAGCGCCGCGGGTCGCCGGCGTTCAGCCCAGCAGGCCGAGGGTCTTTGCCCGGGCCAGCAGCATTCTGACCGACGATGGCTGCCAGCTTGTCCGGCCACGGGGCGTCGGTTCGCGCATCGCCTCCAGCCGGTCGCAGATGGCCTGCAGCGTGATGTCGGGATCGGCGCCCCGGATCGCGGCGACGATGGCGGGCAGGCGGTCGTTGCCTTCCCGCCGCGCCGCCCGGCCCAGCACGGTTTCGGACAGAAAGCCGTCCCGCACAAAGGCGTTGACGGCGCGCAGAAGGCGGGCCTGCGTCCAGCGCCGGGCCTCGGGCAGCGGGGCGTTGATGATCCGCAGCAGGTCCTGCCAGGCCATGTCGGGGCGCAGGCGGCGCACCTGCGGAACCCAGTCCTGCGCCCTCTCGCCCAGCCGGTCCATGTAGCTGTCGGCCCGGGCCTGCCGCACCTTGCGCAGCGCCGCCGGGTCGCGCGCCCGCAGCCCCGGATTGCCACCGATGCGGCCCTGGCTGCGTGCGCTGGCAAGCCCGGCCTTGGTGCGTTCGCGGATCAGCGCGCGTTCGAACTCGGCCGCGGCGCCCAGAACCTGCAGCGTGAACTTGCCTTGCGGGCTGGAGGTATCAATCGGGTCGGTCAGTGAGCGGAAGAAGGCGCCTTTGGCCTCAAGCTGTTCGATCACCTCCAGCAGATGCGAGAGCGACCGGGCCAGCCGGTCGATGCGCACGACGACCAGCGTGTCGCCCTTGCCGATCCGCCCCAGAACCCGCGCCAGAACCGGGCGGGACCGGTTGCCGCCCGAAGCCTGTTCTTCATGAATCTCGGCGCAGCCCGCCGCCTTCAGCGCCTGAGATTGCGGCAGCGGGGTCTGGTCTTCGGTCGAGACATGACGTAATCGCGGGCGCACAATTTCGACGGACTGGTGCATCCTGCGGTCCTGCAATTTTTTCACAGGAGGATGCCATGACTGCCTTTGCTGCTTTGGACGTGTCGAAGAAAAGCACGTCGATCCATATTGTTGA
>JACZKR010000203.1 GCA_014859945.1 Paracoccaceae bacterium
AGGCCGAGATCGGCGGGCTGAAGGCCTATGCCAGCCTTGCCGACCTGCCGGAGCCGCCGGATGCCACCTTCATCGGCGTCAACCGCCATGCCACGCTGGAGGTTGTTGCCGAACTGGCGGCGATGGGGGCGGGCGGCGCGATCTGTTTTGCCTCGGGCTGGACCGAGGCAGGCGAGCCCGAGTTGCAGGGCCGGCTGGTGACGGCGGCGGGCGACATGCCCATTCTGGGCCCCAACTGCTACGGTGTGATCAACTACCTCGACGGCGCGCTTCTGTGGCCCGATCAGCATGGCGGCGTGCCGGTGGACCGCGGGGTGGCGCTGGTCAGCCAGTCGTCGAACATCGTGATCAACCTTGGCATGCAGCAGCGTGCCCTGCCGGTGGCCTATGTCGCCTGTCTGGGCAATGCCGCCGTGGTCGGGCTGGCCGAACTGGCCGGCGCGCTTCTGGATGATCCGCGGGTGACGGCGCTGGGCATGTATATCGAGGGCATCGACGACGCCCCGGCCTTCGCCGCGCTGGCCGAACGGGCGCGGGCACTGGGCAAGGGGGTGGTGGCGATCAAGTCCGGCAAGACCGAGTTGTCGCGCACCGCTGCCGCCTCGCACACCGCCTCGCTGGCCGGCGGGGGTGCTGCCTCAAGCGCCTTCCTGCGGCAGATCGGCGTGGCCGAGGTGAACACCCCCTCGGAACTGATCGAGACGCTGAAGATCTTCCACTGCCATGGGCCCCGGATCGGGCGGCGCATCTGCTCGCTGTCCTGTTCGGGGGGCGAGGCCGGGCTGGTGGCTGATCTGGCGGCGCCCTACGGGATCGAGTTCCCGCCGGTGCCGCAGGCCACGCATGACCGGCTGTTCGCGGTACTGGGAGAGATTCCCACCATCTCGAACCCGTTGGACTATCACACGTTCATCTGGGGCGACGGGCCGAAGACGACCGAGGTCTTCTCGGCCATGCTGGCGGCCTATGACGCCGGGCTTTACATCATCGACCCGCCGCGCGCCGACCGCTGCGACCCTTCGGGCTATCAGCCGGCGCTGGATGCCATCGTGGCGGCGCAGAAGGCCACCGGCAGGATTGCCTTCCCGGTCGCCTCAATGGCCGAGAACTTTGGCGAGGCGCGGGCAGCAGCCCTGATGCAGCAGGGCGTCTGCACGCTGATGGGGCTGGAAACCGCGCTGGCCGCGATCCGCGCCGCTCAGACCCCGCCGGGGCCGGAGGGCTGGCGCCCCGTGCCCGCCCTGCCGCCGCGCGACAGCCACCTTCTGACCGAGGCCGAGGGCAAGGCGCTGCTGGCCGGGGCCGGAGTGGCGGTGCCGCGCGCGGTGACCGCGCCGACGCTGGCCGAGGTGGCGGCAAAGGCCGCCGGCCTGACCGCCCCCCTTGCGCTGAAGGGTCTGGGGTTCGCCCACAAGACCGAGGCCGGCGCGGTCCGCCTGGGCCTTGCCACCCTTGAGGGGCAGGCAGAGATGCCCGGCGCCACGGGCTATCTGGCCGAAGAGATGGTGACCGGCACGGTTGCCGAAATCCTTCTCGGCCTGCGGCGCGACCCGGTCTATGGCGTCACGCTGACGCTGGGGATGGGCGGCGTCACGGCCGAGGTTCTGGCCGATACCGTCACACTGGTTCTGCCGGCGACCGGGGCCGAAGTGCTGCAGGCGATGCGCGGCCTGCGGCTCTGGCCCCTGCTCGACGGCTATCGCGGCCGGCCCCGGGCCGACATGGCGGCGGTTGCGGATATCGCGGTGCGGCTGGGCGCGCTGATGCAGGCCGACGACAGCCTTGAGGAAATCGAAATCAACCCCGTCCTGGTCCGCGAAAGCGGCGCCGTTGCGGTGGATGCCCTGATCAGGAAGGTGTGACATGGCTATGGAAATGCGGACCGAAGGCCCGGTGAAGACCCGCCGTGAAGGCGCCATCCTTGAGGTGACGCTGGACCGGCCCAAGGCCAATGCGATCGACCTCAAGACCAGCCGGGTGATGGGGCTGGTCTTCCGCGACTTCCGTGATGATGACAGCCTGCGCGTCTGCATCCTGCGCTCGGAAGGGGAAAAGTTCTTCTGCCCCGGCTGGGATCTCAAGGCCGCCGCCGACGGCGATGCGGTGGACGGCGACTATGGCGTGGGCGGCTTCGGCGGGCTGCAGGAACTGCCGAACCTCAACAAGCCGGTGATCTGCGCCGTGCAGGGCATCTGCTGCGGCGGCGGGCTGGAACTGGCGCTTTCGGCCGATCTGATCCTGTGTTCGACGAATGCCTCCTTCGCCCTGCCGGAAATCCGCTCGGGCACCGTGGCCGATGCCGCCTCGATCAAGCTGCCGAAGCGCATCCCCTATCACGTCGCCATGGACCTTCTGCTGACCGGCCGCTGGTTTGACGCCGAAGAGGCCTTCCGCTGGGGGCTTGTCAAAGAGGTCTGCGCACCCAAAGACCTGCGGGCCAAGGCTTGGGATCTGGCGCGGCTTCTGGAATCCGGCCCGCCGCTGGTCTATGCCGCCATCAAGGAGGTTGTGCGTGAGGCCGAAAACATGCGCTTCCAGGACGCGCTGAACCGCATCACCAAGCGGCTGATGCCGACGGTGGACAAGCTTTATTCCAGCGAGGATCAGCTGGAAGGCTCCCGCGCCTTTGCCGAAAAGCGCGATCCGGTCTGGAAGGGGCGTTAGGCGCCCCGCGCGGCGGATGGGCTGATCCCGACATCCTCTGTCGAAAACAGGGCAGGCCCGGCGCGCGCAACCGTCTATCCCAAGACCGGCCCCCTTGCATTTGCACCTTTGCAAATACTCCACGGGGGTCCGGGGGTGTGAAACCCCCGGGGCGCTGCCCCCTGCGCGAGGTCTCGATGGAAGAAACCGACTACATCATCATCGGTGCCGGTTCGGCGGGTTGTGTGCTGGCCGATCGCTTGACGGAATCCGGCAAGCACCGCGTGACGCTTCTGGAGGCGGGCGGCAGCGACCGGCGGTTTTATGTCCAGCTTCCCTTGGGTTACGGCAAGCTCTTCTACAACCCTGCCGTGAACTGGCTATACAAAAGCGAACCTGACCCCGGGCTGAACGGCCAGGTGGATCATATTCCGCGCGGCCGCGTCCTGGGGGGATCATCCTCGATCAACGCCATGGTGTGGATCCGCGGCCACCGGCAGGATTACGAAGACTGGCGCGACGCCGGCAATCCCGGCTGGGGCTGGCAGGAATGTCTGGCCGCCTACCGCGCCATCGAAGACAATCAGGCCGGCGCCGATGAATGGCGCGGGCAGGGCGGCCCGCTGTTCATCTGCGCCAACCGCAAGGGGCTGCACTGGCTGGTCGATGACTATATCGCCGCCTGCGCCGAGGCGGGCCTTCCCCCCAACCCCGATTTCAACGGCGCCACGCAGGAAGGCGCCGGCACCTATCAGATGACCATCCGCGGCGGGCGCCGCAACTCGGCCGCGCGCGCCTTCCTGCGCCCGGCGATGAAGCGGCAGAACCTGCGCGTCGTGACCGGGGCGCAGGTCACCCGCATCCTCATGGAGGGCAAGCGCGCCACCGGGGTCGAGTTCCTGTGCGGCGGCCGGCGTGAGGTGCTGCGCTGCCGGGCCGAGGTCATCCTTGCCGCCGGGGCCATCGGCTCCCCCCAGCTTCTGCAGCTGTCGGGCATCGGCGCGGGCGGGCTGTTGCAGGGGCTTGGCCTGCCGGTTGTCCATGAGAACCCCAATGTCGGCGCGCATTACAGCGACCACCACGGGCTGAACTACACCTGGCGCATGAAGGTGCCGACCTACAATGACATGCTGCGGCCGTGGTGGGGCAAGCTGTTCGTCGGGCTGCAGTATTTCCTGACCGGCGGCGGCCCGCTGTCCAAGTCGATCAACCACGGTGGCGGCTTCTTCCGCACCCGGCCCGAACTCGACCGGCCGAACATGCAGCTTTACATGCAGGCCTTTTCCACCCTTCTGCCCCGCGCCGGCGAACGCCCGCTGCTGACGCCCGATCCCTTCCCGGGCCTGTCGCTGGGCCTGTCGAACTGCCGCCCCACCTCGCGCGGGCATGTGGCGATCACCTCGCCCGATCCGCTGGCCCATCCGGCGATCACCGCCAATGCCTATGCCACGCCCGAGGATGTGTCCGAGATGCTGCTGGCGGTAAAGTTCCTGCGCAAGATCGCCGCCCAGCCCTCTTTCGCGCGCTGGGTCGAGGCCGAGCTGCGTCCCGGCCCCGCCGTGCAAGGCGATGATGACCTGATCGCCGATTTCCGCGCGCGGTCGGGCACGGTCTATCACCCCTCCTGCACCTGCCGGATGGGGCCGGACCCCGCGACGTCGGTCACCGACCCGCGGCTGCGGGTTCATGGTGTTCAGGGCCTGCGCGTCATTGATGCCGCCGCCTTCCCCAATCTCATCGCCGGCAACACCAATGCCCCGGCGATCCTGATGGGCTGGATGGGCGCCGCAAAGGTGCTGGAAGACGCCCGCTAGGCCCTCTTGTATTTGCACCTTTCGAAATACTCCGGGGGGTGAGGCCGCAGGCCGAGGGGGGCAGCGCCCCCCTTTTCCACGCCGCCGGTCACTCTCCCCTTGGGAAGCGCTTCGATTCTTCCAGCACGTTCAGGTCCATGTGGTTGCGCATGTAGCGTTCGGATGCCGCGCGCAGGGGCTGGTAATCCCAGGGGTAGTAGCTGCCGTTCCGAAGCGCCTCATAGACCACCCAGCGGCGGGCCTGAGACTGGCGCACTTCGGCGTCATAGGCGGCAAGGTCCCATCGGGCATCGGCCATGCTGCGGAAATGCGCCATCACCTCGGCCGCGCGCGGGTCGGCGGCCAGGTTCGTCCGCTCCTCCGGGTCGCTGGCCAGATCGAACAGCATCTCGGGGTCGGCGGTGCAGCGGATGTATTTCCACGCCCCCTGCCGCAGGCAGACAAGGGGCGTGATCGAGCCTTCGGCGGCGTATTCCATGGCCACCGGGCTGGTGCGCGGCGTGCCGCCGGCCAGCGCAACAAGGCTTTCGCCGTCGGTCCATGGCATCACCTCGTCCATCGAGATGCCGGCCAGATCGCAGATCGTCGGTGTCACGTCGATGGTGGAGACGGGCGTCTCCACAAGGCCGGGCGTCAGGTCGGGGGCGGCGACCATCAGCGGCACGCGGGCCGCGCCTTCGAAGAAGTTCATCTTGAACCACAGCCCCCGCCGGCCCAGCATCTCGCCATGGTCCGAGACGAAGAGGATGGTCGCCTCCTGCCGCGTCGCCTTCAGCACCTGAAGAATCTCGCCGATCTTGTCGTCGACATAAGAAATATTGGCGAAATAGCCCTGGCGGGCGCGGCGGATATGGTCGGGCTGCACGTCCAGCCCGCGCCAGTCGCAGGCATCCATCAGCCGCTGCGAATGCGGGTCCATGTCGTCATAGGCGATGGCTTCGGGCGGCTCCAGTTCGGGGATGCCTTCGTAAAGGTCCCAGTATTTGCGACGGGCGACGAAGGGGTCATGCGGATGGGTGAAGCTGACGGTTAGGCACCATGGCCGGGCATCGCCGCCGCGCGACAGGTCATAAAGCTTCTGCACCGCCTGAAAGGCCACATCGTCATCATATTCCAGCTGGTTGGTGATCTCGGCCACGCCGGCGCCGGTGACGCTGCCAAGGTTGTGATACCACCAGTCGATCCGCTCACCCGGCTTGCGGTAATCGGGGGTCCAGCCGAAATCGGCGGGGTAGATGTCGGTGGTCAGGCGTTCCTCGAAGCCGTGCAGCTGATCGGGGCCGACGAAATGCATCTTGCCTGACAGCGCGGTCTGATAGCCGGCGCGGCGCAGATGGTGGGCATAGGTCGGGATGTCCGAGGTGAATTCGGCCGCGTTGTCATAAACCCGCGTGCGGCGCGGCAGCTGCCCCGACATGAAGGCGGCCCGCGCCGGGGCGCACAGGGGCGAGGGGGTGTAGCTGTTGGCAAAGCGCACCGACCGGCCCGCCAGTTCGCGCAGGTTGGGCGCATGCAGGAAACCGGCCGGACCATCGGGAAACAGCGTTCCGGTCAGCTGATCGACCATCAGGATCAGGATATTGGGGCGGGCGGTCATGTCTGGCTCCATCGCGGGTTGCCGCAATCCTAGGC
>JACZKR010000204.1 GCA_014859945.1 Paracoccaceae bacterium
CCCCCAGCCGGCCCCCACCGCCAGCAACAGTTGCAGGATCAGCACCGCCACCGGGTAAAGTGCCGCAATGGTCGGCCCCTTGCGCAGCCGGGCCAGCCGGAACAGCGCGCCCGAGCCGATATAGGTCCAGGCGGTGCGGACAAGCTGGGCATAGGTCGCCAGCACCGTTCCCGACATCGAGCCTTTCACGATGTCGGACCAGACCAGAACCTCAATCTCGGTTTCGGCCGCCTGCCCCTCAACCTCGGCCGAGACATGCCAGCCGTAGGGGCCGCCGCCCTTCTTGGGCTTCATCGACAGGCCGTCGCCGGTCACCGCGATCTGGGCCTGCGATTCCTTGCGGTAAAGCTCTCGGTAGCGGCGGGGGTGGAACGGGTCATAGCCGGGGATGTAGAAGACATGCCGGCGGAAGGCGCGGCCCTGCACCCTTGCGGCCCGTTCCGGTTGCGGCTGGTCCATCTTCATCCCGCCCGTCCTTTCGGCTGTCAGGCTGGCGGGGGATTCGGGCAAGATCAAGGAAAGCTTCAGCCGATTTCGGCCAGCACCGGCACATTTTCCAAAAGCCAGAACGAAAAGGCCGAGAAGCCGCCGGTCAGCATCAGAAGCCCGATGGTCCACAGCATCAGGCCCATGATCCGCTCGATCCGTGCCGCATGGCGCTTCAGGAAATTCACCGCGGGCGACAGGCGGGCGAAGAAGGCGGCAACGGCCAGGAAGGGCAAACCCAGCCCCGCCGCATAGACGGCCAGCAGCGTCATGCCCCGGCCGACATTGCCCTCCTGCGCCGCCAGCGACAGGATCGTGCCCAGGATCGGGCCGATGCAGGGGGTCCAGCCAAAGGCGAAAGCCAGCCCCAGAACATAGGCGCCAAAGGCCGAACCGCCGCGGTCGCCGGCATCCATCCGCATCTCGCGGTCAAGGAACGGGATGCGGATCACATGCAGGAAATGCGCACCGAAGATCATCACCACGATACCCGCCACCGTGGCGAAGGTGTTGGCATTGCCCAGGAAAAACCCGCCGAAGGCCGAAGCGGCGGCGCCGAGCAACAGGAAGATCGTCGACAGCCCCAGCACAAAGAACAGCGCCGGCAGAAGGGGCGACCGGCCCCCCTTCATCTCTCCCACCGAGATGCCCGACATATAGGCCAGATAGGGCGGGACGATGGGCAGGACGCAGGGCGACAGGAAGGACAGAACCCCGGCGACCAGTGCTGCGAACATGGCCGGCAGAAGCGATGCGTCGAAAAGGTCGATGCCGAACATGGGGCCTCCTGCGCCGGTCTTAGCGCGGCGGCGGGCGGGCGTCACCCCCTGCCCCGCTCAACTTGGCGTCACCGCAGGCGGCCGCGACCTTTGGTCCCGGTCGGCGGAATCCGACCTTCGCCGCATTTGTCACTGGCCTGTGATCAGAACCGGGTTTAAAGCATTCCTGAAGATCAGTTTCAGGAATCCTTCAAAATGGCACCCGACGGTCAGACCCTTGCCCCGAATGTCTATGATGCCGAACCCATCCCGCCCGCGGCGCGGGAGGCGATCGAAGCGCTTCTGACCTCGGGCGATCTTTTCCGCTACACGGCCGCCGAGGGCGCCCCCGTCGCCCTGCTGGAGGCCGAATTCGCCGAACTGATGGGCGCGCGCTATGCGCTGGCCGTCGCGTCCTGTTCGGCGGCGCTTTTCCTGTCGCTGAAGGCGCTGGACCTGCCGCGCGGCGCGCGCGTGCTGATCCCGGCCTTCACCTTTGCCGCCGTGCCCTCGGCCGTGGTCCATGCCGATTGCGAGCCGGTTCTGGTCGAGGTGGGCGACAACTACCGTGTCGACATGGCCGATTTCGAGGCGAAGCTCGACGGCGCCCATGCGGTGATCATCAGCCACATGCGCGGCCATACCAGCGACATGGACGCGATCATGGAGTTGTGCGACGCCCGCGACATTCCGGTGATCGAGGATGCGGCGCATTCGCTGGGCACCACCTGGCATGGCCGCAAAATCGGCACCATCGGCAAGATCGGCTGTTTCAGCTTCCAGTCCTACAAGCTGGTGAACGCGGGCGAAGGCGGCATGCTGATCACCGACGATCCCGAACTGGCGGCGCGCTGCGTGATCATGTCGGGCGCCTATGAGACGAACTGGAAGAAGCATCCCGGCATGCAGAACAGCTACATGCTGTGGCAGAACAAGCTGCCGCTTTACAACATGCGCATGCAGAACCTGTCGGCCGCCGTCATCCGCCCGCAACTGCCCGAAGTGGCGAACCGCGTGGCCAAGGGCCGCGCCGGGCATGACCGGGTTGCGGACCGGCTGAACGAAAGCCCCTGGCTGGCGGTTCCGGCCGCCCTGCCCCCCGAAGACCGCGCCCCGGATTCGATCCAGTTCAACCTGACCGGCGAATGGACCGATGCCGAGGCCCTGCGCTTTCAGACCGAGGCGAAGAAACGCGGGATCGGCGTGCAGGTCTTCGGGCTGAGCGAGGGCAATGCCCGCGCTTTCTGGAACTGGGAGTTTCTGGGCCCGCAGCCCGACCTGCCGCGCACGCGCGCCATGCTGATGCGGGCCTGCGATGTGCGCCTGCCCACCCGGCTGACCGAGGCGGAACTGGATTACATCGCCAATGCGGTGACTTCGGCGGCCGAGGCCGTCAAGGCGGCCTGATCGCCAAGCCCCCGGAATTGCGGCGGGAATTCGGAAATCAGGGGCCGTGCGGGAAATCGCGCGGCCCTTTCATTTTCCCCTTGCAAGCCCCGCGCGAAGCCCTTATCTCCGCGCCATCCGAACGGTGCGGGCGTAGCTCAGGGGTAGAGCATAACCTTGCCAAGGTTAGGGTCGGGCGTTCGAATCGCCTCGCCCGCTCCATTCGGATCAGACGGCAAGGGCGCCTTCGGGCGCCCTTTCGCTTTTGCGCCGCAGCCACCATTCCGCGACGATCAGGTTCGGCACCCAGCAGGCCCAGCCGGTGATGTCATAGCTTTCCGCCACGCCCCAGCCGCCGGCGATCAGGATGGGCATCATCAGCCGCAGCGTCACGGCGGCAAAGGTCAGCGCGGCGGAACGGATCATCCAGCGGCGGTGGTCGGCCAGCCGCCCGGCGCGGGCCAGCCAGACCGCGCGGGCGGTGGCGCCCATCCACAGCACCGCCAGCAAACCAAAGCCGGTGGCCGCCCAGAGGCTGCCCCTGAAATGCGGCAGAAAGGCCAGCGCGCCCAGACCGCCAGCCAGGATCGCCAGCGCATAGGCCCGCCCCATCAGCCGGTGCAGCCCGCGCCGGCGGGCGCGCAGCCCCTGCCAGAACTGGAAGGGCAAAATGGCCAGCGCCAGCGATGCCCCCGCTACATGCGCCCAGAAAGCCAGCGGCACCGCGGGCAGGTAATGCGCCATGTTGGGCATGGCCGTGGCGACCGGCAGGGCCAGCAGCCGCAGCGAGGCGGCCGCCACGCCCAGCGCGAGAAACCAGATCAGAAAGATGCGAAGGCGTGTCATCCGCGATTCCTTGACAGTGTAAAGTTTGACGCAACATAGGGCCGATCTTGACACTGTCAAGCGATTCCGCCATGGCCGGATTATGACCGATGATCCCCGCCCCCCGCATCACCACGGCAACCTGCGTCAGGCGCTGGTCATGGCCGGGCTTGACCTTCTGCGCGAAGGGGGCCCCGGCGGGCTGACCCTGCGGCGGGCGGCGGCGCGGGCGGGCGTTTCGCATGCCGCCCCGGCC
>JACZKR010000205.1 GCA_014859945.1 Paracoccaceae bacterium
TCCTGCAGGGCCCCGCCCCCCACCGGCGCGGTCAGGCGCATATGAGCGATGTTCAGATGATCACCGCCGCCGCCCGCGCCGCCGGGGACCGGCCGGTTGTGGTGAAGGCCCATCCGCTGAAGCCAGAACCCGGCCTGCGCGCCCTTGCCGCCGTCGCGGCCGAAGGGATCGCGGTTCTGGCGACCGAGGCGAATGTGCATGACGTGCTGGCGGCGGCTGCGGTGACTGTCTCGATCAACTCGGCCGCCGCGATCGAGGGGATGCTGCACGGCAAGCCCGCCGTACTTTGCGGCCGGGCCGATTTCGCAGCCCTCGCCGAAACCGCCGCCAGCCCCGATGAGGTGGCCCCGGCGCTGGCCCGCGCACTGAACCATCCGCGCGACCATGATGCCGGGCTTTACTGGTATTTCAGCCGCCACACGCTGGACATCGACAGCCCCGGTTTCGCCGCCCGGCTGATGGATCATCTGGCCGCCCATGGCTTTCCGCCCGAACGGCTGGGGCTGAAGCGCGGCTGACGGCAGGCTTGCCACAGCGCCCGCCCCGGCCGCATGATCGGCCCCGGGGGGGATCATGGGCCGGACCGGGGTGATCCGAATCGTCACGGCGCTGGGGCTGTGCCTTGCGGCCACCGCCCTGCCGGCGCGCGACCTGCCGCATATCCCCATCGGCCTGCCGCAGGACACCATAACGCCGCCCATCGACCCGATCCTCGGCCCCGCCTCACGCGAGATGCTGGCGGTGATGGAGCGCTATCTGGCCGCCCCGCCGGGCGATCAGGCAACGCAGACTGAACTGGAACAGGCGCTGGCCCGCGCCGATGCCGATGTGGCCGCCCAAGCCCCCGGCGCCAGCCGCCACCGCGCCGAATGGCTCGCGCTCAGCCTGTGGCAGGCCGAAGCCGCGCTTGGCCTGCCCGAAGCCCTGCGGCGCGGCGATGAGGCAGTGGCCATCGAGCGCCAGCTGGCCGTGAACGCGCTGGTCTTCCGCAGCTTCTTCCCGGGCACCGAGATTTCCGGCCAGATCGGCGCCGCCACCTCGGCCCGGCAGGTGGCGATTGCCTGGGCCTTGCAGATGGCCGATGCCGCCCGCGCCGACGGCGACCGCGCCACCGCCGATCATCTGGCGATGCGGGCCTTCTTCTGGGCGCAGACTCTGGCGCAGGGGCCGGCGGCGCTGGCATCGGTCCGCCCCCTGCGCGACCGCGACATGCTGCAGCGGATCGAGTCGATGTCGGCCCGCATGGCGGCCACGCGGCTGCTGACCCTGACGCTAGAGGCCTACAGCTACCCGCCCGAACAGGCGCTGCCGGCGATGGAAAGCGTGACCGCCTCGACCGATCTGATCAAGGCCGACATCGACGCGATGCTGGCCAT
Organism: Paracoccaceae bacterium; assembly: GCA_014859945.1. GTDB lineage: Bacteria > Pseudomonadota > Alphaproteobacteria > Rhodobacterales > Rhodobacteraceae > Fuscibacter. Next base: position 1,377 of record JACZKR010000205.1, read on the forward strand.
GAACCTTGACATGGCCGCCGCCATCCTGCCGCGCCCGCTGGACCTGCATCAGGTGCAGGCCGCCCTGCCCGCCGATGCCGCGCTGATCGTCATTCTGCCCGATGAGCTGAATTTCACCGTCTTTGCCATCAGCCGCGAAAGGTTTCACTGGTATCGCAGCACCGCCTACATGCTGGACATCGACGCCGAGGTGGAACGGCTGCTGTCGGGCATCGCCGCCTGGCGCACCCGGTCCGCCGTGCCGATCATCGCGGAAAACGAAACCCCGGCGCGGGGCATGACCGAGGCCGCCCATGCGCTTTACCTGCAGCTTCTGGCCCCCGCCGCGCCGGTGACCACCGGCAAGGCGCGGCTGCTGATCCAGGCCACCGGCACCGCGGCGCATTTCCCCTGGCAGTTGCTGCTGACCGCGCCGGCCGCGCCGGATACGCCCTTTGACCGGATGGACTGGCTGATCGCGCGGCACCGTCTGGTGATGCTGCCGGCGGTGGAGAGCCTTGTCCTGTCGCCCCCGCCCCCGGCCGGGCCTGAAGGGCTGTCCTATCTGGGCCTTGGCGCGCCCGACTATGCCATGGGGCGCGGCAGCTGGGCCGAACGGCACGGCGGCGCCCCCGTGATCCCCCTTGCCCCCCTGCCCGAAGCGGCGGATGAGGTGCGGGCGGTGGCGGCGCTCTACCCCGCCCGGGGGGCGCTGGTCCTGACCGGGGCCGAGGCGAACGAGGGCCGGCTGGAGGATATGGCGGCCGAAGGCAGCCTGCCCGCCTATGACATCCTGCACTTTGCCACCCATGGCCTGATCTGGGGCGACCACCCGGATGTGGGTGAAAGCATCATCGCGCTGTCGCCCCGGCTGGACTACCGCCGTCCGCCGATCACGGTGGACACGCTGCTTTCCCCGGTGCCCGACGGCGCGCTGAGCGAAAGCGAGATCCGTCTTCTGCCGCTTCGCGCGCGTCTGGTGATCCTGTCGGCCTGCAAGACCGCCGCGGGCCAGTCCACCGACCGCGACGGCATCTCGGGGCTGGCGGCGTCGTTCCTGCATGCCGGTGCCCGGCAGGTGATGGCAACGCACTGGCCGGTCAACTCGGACGCCGCCGTTGATATCGTCACGGCGATGATGCAGGCCGACCCGGCGCTGACCGACCCGGCGCTGGCGCTGCAAAAGGCGATGCTGGCGCAGATCGCGCGCGGCGGGCGGCGGGCCGACCCGGCCTATTGGGCGCCCTTCAGCCTGATCGGCGCCCCCTAGGGCGGATCGCGTTCAATCTGATTCAGATTGAACGCGATCCGGGACAGGCAAACCATTGGAAATGTTGCGTATCTCTTTCAATCAGGTGAACCTGATTGAAAGAGATACGCTCTAGCGGCGAAAGGGAAAGACCGCGCGGATGCGGGCATCGCGCAGGATCAGCCCGCCCCACATGGCAATGCCCAGATAGGCGGAAAACAGCGTGTGGCTGAAGAGCGGGCTCTCGGCCCGGATCTGCGTCACCATCGCGCCGCCCAGAATGGCCATCATCAGCGCCGCCCCCAGAAGCCCGGTCCGCGGGATCAGGAACAGAAGCGTGCACGTCAGTTCAAGCCAGCCGATCAGCCGCACCGGAGCTTCGGGCCAGCCGAGCGCCGCCATCGTCTCTTGCGCAACCGGCATCCCCATCAGCTTGGGCGCGACCGAAGCCCCCAGCATGAACAGCGCGAACAGGCCCGAAAGCCCCCAGCCCGCGATTTCGCTGCGTGATCCTGCCATGACCGCCTCCAAACAGTTTCACATATTGCTAACTGTTGGGCTGCGACCTGTCAACGCGGCCTGTTTTGCTTGCCCTTGGCCACCGATCGGTCTATAGGCCCCCATCCCAAGACGGCCCCTCCCTTCCGGCGATCCGGCGGGGCATTGGCCGTTCGGGGGCCACCAAAGACCGGCGGAGCCAACCGCATGGCCAGAAAACCATGAAAAGGACCAAACTGCACATGTGCGCCAAAGCTACCATGGATGAATTCGAAGCCCTTCTGAAGGAAAGCTTCGAGATCGACACCCCCGAAGAAGGTTCGGTGGTGAAAGGCCGCGTCATCGCCATCGAGGCGGGCCAGGCCATCATCGACGTCGGCTACAAGATGGAAGGCCGCGTTGACCTGAAAGAATTCGCAAATCCCGGCGAAGCCCCGTCGATCAAGATCGGCGATGAGGTCGAGGTCTATCTGGACCGCGTCGAGAATGCCCGTGGCGAAGCCGTCATCAGCCGTGAAAAGGCCCGCCGCGAAGAAGCGTGGGACCGTCTGGAAAAGGCCTATGCCGCCGAAACCCGCGTCGATGGCGCGATCTTCGGCCGCGTCAAGGGCGGCTTCACCGTCGATCTGGGCGGTGCCGTTGCCTTCCTGCCCGGTTCGCAGGTTGACGTGCGCCCCGTGCGCGATGCCGGCCCGCTGATGGGCATGAAGCAGCCCTTCCAGATCCTGAAGATGGACCGTCGCCGCGGCAACATCGTTGTCTCGCGCCGCGCCATTCTGGAAGAATCGCGTGCCGAACAGCGCGCCGAAGTCATCGGCAACCTCACCGAAGGTCAGGTTGTGGACGGCGTGGTCAAGAACATCACCGAATACGGTGCGTTCGTTGACCTGGGCGGTGTGGACGGCCTGCTGCACGTCACCGACATGGCCTGGCGCCGCGTCAACCACCCCTCGGAGATCCTGTCGATCGGCGAAACCGTCAAGGTTCAGGTCATCAAGATCAACAAGGAAACCCACCGCATCAGCCTGGGCATGAAGCAGCTGCAGTCCGATCCGTGGGATGCGGTTGAACGCGCCTATCCGATCGGCTCGGTTCACAAGGGCCGCGTGACCAACATCACCGATTACGGCGCATTCGTGGAACTGGAAGCCGGTGTCGAAGGTCTGGTCCATGTCTCGGAAATGAGCTGGACCAAGAAGAACGTGCATCCCGGCAAGATCGTCTCGACCTCGCAAGAGGTGGACGTCATGGTTCTGGAAATCGACAGCGGCAAGCGCCGGGTTTCTCTGGGCCTCAAGCAGACCCAGCGCAACCCGTGGGAAGTGTTCGCCGAAACCCATCCCGTCGGCTCGGCCATCGAAGGCGAAGTCAAGAACATCACCGAATTCGGTCTGTTCGTCGGCCTCGACAACGACATCGACGGCATGGTTCACCTGTCGGACCTGTCCTGGGACCAGCGCGGCGAAGACGCCATCCAGAACTACCGCAAGGGCGACGTGGTCAAGGCCGCCGTCACCGAAGTGGACATCGACAAAGAGCGTATCTCGCTGTCGATCAAGGCTCTGGGCGACGACACCTTCACCGATGCGGTTGACGGCGTGAAGCGCGGCTCGGTCATTACCGTGGCCGTGACCGCGATCGAAGACGGCGGCATCGAGGTGGAATACAATGGCGCCAAGTCGTTCATCCGCCGTTCGGACCTGTCGCGCGACCGTGGCGACCAGCGGCCTGAGCGTTTCCAGGTGGGCGACAAGGTTGACGTGCGCGTCACCAACATCGACCCCAAGACCCGCCGTCTGGGCCTGTCGATCAAGGCCCGCGAGATCGCCGAAGAGAAGGAAGCCGTCGAACAGTATGGCTCGTCCGATTCGGGTGCCTCGCTGGGCGACATCCTGGGCGCCGCGCTGAAGGGCGACCGCAACTGATCCTGCGCGATTGTCGCAAGGCTGAAAACAAAGGGCTCCGCCGCCGGCGGGGCCCTTTCCCTTTGCGTCACCCTGCCAGCGAAATCGTTTGTGCGACGAGGAAATTTGCCTATAGTTCCCCTCGCCAACATGAACGCGGACGGAACACGCCGGCACAGGCGCGACGGGCTGCAGGGGGATAAAACGGATGATCCGGTCGGAACTGATCCAGAAAATAGCGGACGAAAACCCGCATCTGACACAGCGTCATGTCGAGCGGATCGTGAATACCGTCTTCGAGGAAATCATCGAGGCGCTGGCCAAGGGCGACCGGGTCGAACTGCGCGGCTTCGGCGCCTTCTCGGTCAAGGCGCGCGATGCCCGCGTCGGCCGCAACCCCCGCACCGGCGAGGCGGTTCAGGTCGATCAGAAGAAGGTGCCCTTCTTCAAGACCGGCAAACTGCTGCGCGACCGGCTGAACGGCGCCGAGTAGGGCGTTGCACCTGCCCGCCCTCTGCCCGATAAAGGGCCGGTGATGCCAAGCGGCGGCGGGCGGTGATGATCCGATATCTGCGTTATGCCTTTCTGGGCCTTCTGGCCATTGTCCTTCTGACCGTCGCGCTGGCCAACCGCGGCGCGGTCGAGGTGGCGCTGCTGCCGCCCGGCCTTTCGGCCCTTCTGGGGCTGGACTGGCGCATGCAGCTGCCGCTGTTCCTGGTGATCTTCGGCGGCATCGCGGCCGGGCTGCTGATCGGCTTCTTCTGGGAATGGGCGCGCGAGATGAAGCACCGCAGCGCCGCCAGCCAGCGCGGCCGCGAAGTGTCGCGGCTGGAACGGGAAATCGCGGTGCTGAAGGACAGCACCTCGGTTCCGCCGAAGGATGAGGTTCTGGCGCTGCTCGACAAGCCGAAGGCGCGCTGAGATGCCCGATATCCGCGTGAAGATCTGCGGTCTGCGGACCGAAGCCGATCTGGCCGCCGTGGCCGCTGCCGGGGCGGCCTATGCCGGTTTCGTCTTCTTCGCGAAATCGCCCCGCCACCTGACGCTGGAGGAAGGCCGCCGCCTGACGCTGGCCGCGCCCGAGGGGCTGTGCAAGGTGGCGCTGACCGTCGATGCCAGTGACGCGGAACTGGACGCCATCACCGAGGCGATGCCCCTCGACATGCTGCAGCTGCACGGGCACGAAACGCCCGACCGCGTCGCCGAACTGCGCGCGCGCTACGGCCTGCCGGTGATGAAGGCGGTGGGTGTGTCGGATGAAGGCGATCTGGCGGCGGTGCTGGATTATTCCCTGGTGGCGGACCAGATTCTGGTCGATGCCAAGCCGCCGAAGGGCGCCCCCCTGCCCGGCGGCAACGGGTTGTCCTTCGACTGGCGGCTGGTCGCCCAGCGGCGCTGGCTGCGGCCCTGGATGCTGGCCGGCGGGCTGACCCCCGCCAATGTGGCCGAGGCGGTGCGGCTGACCAACGCGCGCCAGGTCGATGTGTCTTCGGGCGTCGAAAGCGCGCCGGGGGTGAAGGACGCGGGCCGGATGGCGGCCTTCGTCCGGGCCGCAAGGGAAGAAGGCCCGCCGAAGCTGCGCTGAGGGAAAAAGACTTTTCGGCGAAAAGTCTTGTCACGGATTTTCGCCGAAAATCCGGGTCTCAGAACGCCTTGAAGGTCATCGTGGTCAGCGTGCGCTGGATATGCGGAATGTCGAACAGCCGCTGCGCCAGGAAATGGCCGACATCCTCGCCCTCGGGGATATAGACCTTGGCGATCAGGTCATATTCGCCGCTGGTCGAATAAAGCTCGCTGACCAGTTCCCGGTCATAGATCGCATCGGCGACCTCATAGGTCTTGCCGGGGGCGCAGCGGAACTGGACGAAGACGCAGATCATCGGGAACTCCTGTGGCGGGCCGGGCGCCCCCGGGGGTTTCACACCCCCGGACCCCCGTGGGATACTTGAAGAGAGAGGATGGCAGAAGCGGTGTAGCGCGCGGCGGGCCTCAGGAAAAGCCTTCCTCGCGGTCCAGACGCAGCGGCGCCGGGGCGGCGGCGCGCAGGTCAGAGATGCCAAGCGGCACCTGCGGCCGGCCCAGCCGGTTGCGCACCACCCAGAACAACCGCTTTTCCGCTCGGGTGATGGCGACATAGGCGAGGCGCTTCCACAGGGGAATGCCGGCCTCGGTCCGTCCGGCGGCTGCGGCGGCGTATAGGTCGGGCGCGAAGACCTGCACGTTTTCCCATTGCGAGCCTTGCGCCTTGTGGATCGTCACCGCCGAGCCGTGCAGGAAGGCCGCGCCCATGGTGGCGGCATGGGGGATGAAGGGCTCTTCCTCGTCCGGTTTCTCGATCTTGATGATCGAGGCGGCGGAAAGCTGCGGGTCTTCGGCGCCGATCACATGCAGCTTGGCAAAGCCCGGCCGGGTGCCGGGGCCAAGGTAGATCACCTGCGCGCCCTTGATCAGGCCCCGCGCCTCAAGGTCGATGCGTTTCTTGCGGTGTTTCAGCGGCAGTTCGATGCCATCGCAGATCAGCGGCTCACCGGGCAGCAGGTCATCGGCCGGGGCGCCATGCGCGGCGCGGAAAGCGGTGATCAGGCGGATGCGGGTGGCGTTGCGCCAGACCAGAACCGGGCTGCGCGCCATCATGTCGGAATCAACCCGTTCCGCCCAGACCACCCTGTCGTCGCGCCGCGCGGTGTCTTCGACAATCCGCTCGAAATCCTCGAATCCCAGCCGGTCATCGGCCAGCGCATGGGCCAGATCGAGGATCGGGTTGTCCTGGGTCTGGCGGTGGATGCGGTGCAGGATCAGCTTGCGGCTGTCGGCCAACTGGTCAAAGACCATCTGGCCGCTTTGCCCCACCGGCGCCAGCTGGGCAGGATCGCCGAAGATGACCAGCGTCGGGAAGATCTCGCGCAGGTCGTCGAACTGGCGTTCGTCCAGCATCGAGCTTTCATCGACAAAGCCCACATCCAACGGTTCCTCGCGCCGTTTCCAGCCCTTGATGAAATCGCTGCCGCGCAGCCCCGCTGCCGCCAGCGCGCCGGGGACCGAGGCGACTTGGCTGTAGAAGGCATGGGCGCGGTCGAGCGCCTGATCGGTGAGCCCTTCGACCACCGGGCGTTCGCCCTGACCGGTCAGCCATTCGGCGATGCGTTCGTATTGCGGGTCATAGACCGGGGTATAAAGGATGCGGTGGATCGTGGTCGCGGGCACGCCGCGCAGGCGCAGCACGCTGGCGGCCTTGTTGGTGGGGGCCAGCACCGCAAGGGTGCGGCGGTCCTTGCGCCGGCGGCCTTCGTAATCGCCCGAGACAATCTCGACCCCCGCGGCCTGCATGGCCTTGGTCAGCGCGCCCAGAAGCATGGTCTTGCCCGAACCCGCCTTGCCCACCACCGCCAGAACGGCGGCGCGGCCTTCGGCCCGGGGCGAAAGGCTGGCATCGGCAAGGTCAATTCCCATGCCCAGAAGCTCGGCCGCGACGCGGTCGAAGGCCTCGGCCTGGTCGTCGGAGAAGGTCACGGCAGGAAGCATGGCGCGACCATAGGCCAGCGGCCCGCCAAGGGCCAGAGCGGCGGTGCGCTAATG
>JACZKR010000206.1 GCA_014859945.1 Paracoccaceae bacterium
CTTCTATACGCCCCCCGCCCGAAACACGCCGATCCGCCGGCCCACCACGCCACTGTGCTTTGACCTTGCGCGGGGGGGCGTATAGAAGACCGGCAGCATGCGCGCGCGGGGGCAGCATTGGTCAGGTTCATCGGGTCCTTCTTCGGGGCTGTCTTCACGGCGATCACGCTGGGGCTTCTGTTCGGGGCCCTGACGGTCGGCGGCATCTTCTATATCTACTCGGCCGACCTGCCGAGCCATGAAAGCCTGGCGCAATACACCCCGCCCACCATCAGCCGCATCTACAACGGCGAGGGGCGGATCGTTGACGAATTCGCCGAGGAACGCCGGCTCTTCGTGCCCATCGAAGACATCCCGCCGCTGGTGCAGCACGCCTTCGTCTCGGCCGAGGACAAGCATTTCTACACCCACAAGGGCTATGACGTCACCGGCATGGCGGCTGCTTTCCGCGATGCCATCGTCAGCCGGGGCCAGAACGTGCGCGGCGCCTCGACCATCACCCAGCAGGTGATGAAGAACTTCCTGCTGGACGGCAGCCGCTCGATCGAGCGCAAGATCAAGGAAATCATCCTGGCCAGCCGGCTGGAAGAGACGCTGTCGAAGGACAAGATCCTTGAACTTTACCTGAACGAGATCTTCCTCGGCCAGAACAGCTATGGCGTGGCCGCCGCCGCCCAGACCTATTTCAACAAGACGCTGGATCAGCTGGAACCGCATGAGGCGGCGATGCTGGCCGCCATGCCGCAGGCGCCGGGCAAGTATCACCCCGTCACCGCCAAGGAACGGGTGACCGAGCGGCGCAACTATGTCCTGCGTGAGATGTGGCAGAACGGCTATATCGACGAGGCGACCTACCTGTCGGAGAAGGAAAAGCCGCTGCGTTCGGTGCAGAACGGCGATTTCCCGGCCTACCGCACCGCCCTGCCGCCGCGCGACTATTTCACCGACGAGATTCGCCGCCAGCTGTCGGGCACCTTCGGCGAGGCGGAATTCTTCGGTGGCGGCCTGTCGATCCGCGCCACGATGGACCCCGATCTTCAGGTGATCGCCGCCCGCGCGCTGCGCCGGGGGCTGGAGAAATTCGACCGCAATCAGGGCATCTGGCGCGGCACCGGCAAGGTGCTGGAGGCCGCGCAGCTGGCCGACTGGCGCGCCGCGCTGGCCGAGGTGGCCGACCTGCCGCGCGACGTGGAAGGCTGGAAAGCCGCCGTGGTGCTGGAACTGGGCGAGGATACCGCGACCGTCGGGATCGAGGGCGAGGCCGAGCCGGGCATCATCCCGGCCAATGACGTGACCTGGGCCCGCAAGCGCCTGCCCGATGGCAAGCTGGCCAAGAAGGCCCGCGTGCCGGCCGATCTGGTGGCGGTGGGCGATGTGGTGATGGTGCGCGCCGTGACCTCGGACGAGGACGGCAGCTTCGTGCGCTGGTCGCTGCGCCAGGTGCCCGAGGTGCAGGGCGGCTTCATGGCGATGGACGTGAACACCGGCCGGGTTCTGGCGATCCAGGGCGGGTTCAGCTATCAGGCCTCGGTCTTCAACCGCGCCACCCAGGCGCAGCGTCAGCCGGGGTCGTCGTTCAAGCCCTTCGTCTATGCCGCCGCGCTGGATTCGGGCTTTACCCCGGCGACCATCGTGGTGGACGCGCCGATCGAGATCGAAACGCCGCAGGGCTTGTGGACGCCCAAGAACGCCTCGAACAAGTTCTACGGCCCGACGCCCCTGCGCACCGGGATCGAGCAGAGCCGGAACCTGATGACCATCCGCATCGCGCAGGAAATCGGGATGGAGACGGTGGCGGGCTATGCCGAGCGCTTCGGCGTCTATGACCGGCTGAACCCGCTTCTGGCCAACAGCCTTGGCGCGCAGGAAACCACCTTGTTCAAGATGGTCGCCGCCTATGCCATGTTCGCCAACGGCGGTGAGCGGGTGGAGCCGACGCTGGTCGACCGGGTGCAGGACCGCTTTGGCCGCACCGTCTATCGCCACGACAAGCGCACCTGCGAGGATTGCACCGCCGAGACCCTTCCGGGCGGGCGCGGGGTGACCATCGACACCAACCGCGAGCGGGTGATGGACGCCATCACCGCCTATCAGCTGACCTCGATGATGGAAGGCGTGATCCAGCGCGGCTCGGGCTCGGGCGTCAACCTGCCGGTGCCGGTGGCGGGCAAGACCGGCACCACGAATGACGCCAAGGACGTGTGGTTCATCGGCTATACCTCGAACATCGTGGCGGGCTGCTATCTGGGCTATGACCAGCCGCGCAGCCTTGGCCCCGGCGCCTTTGGCGGCACGTTGTGCGTGCCGATCTTCCAGGAATTCATGGAAGAGGCGGTCAAGACCTACGGCGGCACCAAGTTCAAGGTTCCCCCGGGCGGCTATTTCCAGAAGATCGACCGTTTCACCGGCGCCAAGCTGGGCCCCGAGGCCAGCGGGCCGAACGTGATCTCGGAATATTTCCGCGAGGGCGAAGAGGTGCTGTTCGGTCTGGACGCGCTGGTGGACGGCGGCTTTGCCATGGGGGAAAACCTGCCGCTCTTTGCCTATGGCGAAACCGACGGCGGGGAACAGGTGGATACCGTCACCACCTCGGACGGATCGGTCAAATCGGTGCCGAAGAAGGCCGATTTCGGCACGCTCAGTTCCGGCGGGCTTTACTAGACCCGCCGCCGCCCCGCCGCTGCCCCGGGGGCG
>JACZKR010000207.1 GCA_014859945.1 Paracoccaceae bacterium
CAGCGTCAGGCCGATGATCGCGCCGGGCACCGCCAGAACGTCAAGCGTCACCGGGCAGGCATCGGCCAGCGCGGCGGGTTCCATCGGCTGCGGCTCGGCCTCGGGGGCCAGGGCTGCGGGCGCGGGCTGCGGCAGGACCGGCGGCGCCAGGATCACCAGCGGCAGCTTCGGCATGGCCACATCGGCCACCACCGGCGCGGCGGGCTTGACCGCCTCGGGGCCGGCGGCCACGGTCTGCACGTCTTTCGGCTGTTCCCGCAGCGCGGCAGAGGGCCGCGGCGCCGGGTCTTTCCCGGCGGCCATGGTCTGCACCAGATGGCCGGCACCCAGCGCCACGGCCAGCACGGCAACCACCCTTGCGATTCGGCGTTTCGTTTCCATTGTCGCCCCCATCCAGGCATTTGGCCTGACGACACTGCCGCTCAAACCGGGCGAAGCCGTGGCGAAACCGGGGAATGTTTCCAGCCGAGGTGGTTGAATCGTGGCAGGGGCGGCACTGTTGCCGCCCCGTCGCGTTCAGGTCAGGCCAGCCGGCCGTGGCAATGCTTGAACTTCTCGCCCGAGCCGCAGGGGCACGGGTCATTGCGCGAGGGGTTGCCCCAGGTCGTCGGGTCGGCCTCATCAAATCCGGCAAGGCGGGGCGCGGCTTCGGCGCCCGCCATTTCCGGCACGGGGGCCGGGGCGGGGACGGCGACGGGTTCCCGCGCCTTCTGCAGCGCGGCCTGCTGCGCCTGAATCTGGGCCATCATGGCGGCCTGTTCCTCGGGCGTGATCGGGCGGATCATCGACAGCTTCTGGCTGACTTCCTGCCGCAGCGAATCAAGCATGTGTTCGAACAGCGTGAAGGCCTCGGTCTTGTATTCGCTCAGCGGGTCGCGCTGGGCATAGCCGCGGAAGCCCACGACCGAGCGCAGGTGTTCCAGCCGCAGCAGATGTTCGCGCCACTTGCCGTCGATGGTCTGCAGCAGCAGCTGCTTTTCGATGTTGCGCATGGTTTCGGGGCCGAAGGCGGCCTCTTTTTCCGCCATCATGCTGTCGGAAGCCTCGACCACGCGGGCGCGCAGCGCGTCCTGATCAACGCCCTCTTCGGCGGCCCATTGCGCGACCGGCAGCGCAAGGTTCAGCTTTTCGCGCAGCGCGGCGTCAAGGCCGGGCAGGTCCCACTGATCGGGATAGGACTTGGCGGGCATATGCGCCTCGACGACATCGTCGATCACGGCGTGCCGCATGTCCTGGGTGATTTCCGAAAGCTCGTCGGACTGCATGATCTCCATGCGCTGGCCGAAGATCGCCTTGCGCTGGTCGTTCATCACATCGTCGAACTTCAGAAGCTGCTTGCGGATGTCGAAGTTGCGGCCTTCCACCTTGGCCTGCGCGCGTTCCAGCGACTTGTTGACCCAAGGGTGAACGATGGCCTCGCCTTCCTTCATGCCCAGCGTCGAAAGCACCTTGTCCAGACGTTCGCTGCCGAAGATGCGCATCAGGTCGTCTTCCAGCGACAGGAAGAACGACGACCGCCCCGGGTCGCCCTGACGGCCCGAGCGGCCGCGCAGCTGGTTGTCGATCCGCCGCGATTCATGACGTTCGGTGGCCAGAACGAACAGGCCGCCGGCGGCTTTCACCGCCTCTTCATCGGCCTGATGTTCGGCTTCGATGCGCGCGCGCACCTCGTCGGGGTGGGCTTCGGGATTGGCGGCGATGGCCTCCATCACCTTGAATTCCACGTTACCGCCCAGTTTGATGTCGGTGCCGCGGCCGGCCATGTTGGTGGCGATGGTCACCGCGCCCAGCTTGCCGGCGTCGGCGACGATCTGGGCTTCCTGTTCGTGCTGGCGGGCGTTCAGCACGTTGTGCGGCACGCCGGCGGCCTTCAGAAGCCCCGAGAGGAATTCCGATTTCTCGATCGAGGTGGTGCCGACAAGGATCGGCTGACCCAGGGCATGCGCCTCTTGAATGGTCTTGACGATGCCTTCGTATTTCTCGCGCGCGGTGCGATAGACCTGATCGTGGTCGTCCTTGCGCGAGACGGGGCGGTTCGTGGGCACTTCCACAACGCCCAGCTTGTAGATCTCCATGAACTCGTCGGCCTCGGTGGCCGCGGTGCCGGTCATGCCGGCCAGCTTTTCGTAAAGGCGGAAGTAGTTCTGGAAGGTCACGCTGGCCAGCGTCACGTTTTCTGGCTGGATCGCCACGCCTTCCTTGGCTTCGATGGCCTGATGCAGGCCTTCCGACAGCCGGCGGCCGCGCATCATGCGGCCGGTGAATTCGTCGATCAGCATCACCTCGCCGTCGCGGACGATATACTGCTGGTCGCGGTGGAACAGCTTGTGCGCCCGCAGCGCCTGCGTGACATGGTGGACCAGCGTTGCGCTTTCGGGTTCGTACAGGCTCTGCCCCTCGGGCAGCAGGCCCGACTCGACCAGAAGACGCTCGATCAGCTCGTTGCCTTCTTCGGTATAGGTGACGTTGCGGGTCTTTTCGTCCAGCTTGTAATGCTCATCCGTCAGGTTCGGGATCAGCGCATCGACCTTCTGATAAAGGTCGCTGCGGTCCTGCGAGGGGCCCGAGATGATCAGCGGCGTCCGCGCCTCGTCGATCAGGATCGAGTCGACCTCGTCCACGATGGCGAAGAAATGCCCGCGCTGGGCCATCTCGTCGATGGACCCTTTCATGTTGTCGCGCAGGTAATCGAAGCCCAGTTCGTTGTTGGTGGCATAGGTGATGTCACAGCGGTAGGCGGCGCGCTTTTCGGCATCCTGCTGATAGGGATAGACGACACCGGTCGTCAGGCCCAGATGACCATAGACCTTGCCCATCCATTCCGCGTCGCGCTTGGCCAGATAGTCGTTCACCGTGACGACATGTACGCCCTTGCCGGTCAGCGCGTTCAGATAGGCCGGGAAGGTGGCGACAAGGGTCTTGCCTTCACCCGTCCGCATCTCGGCGATGTTGCCCTGATGCAGGAAGATGCCGCCCATCAGCTGCACGTCGAAGGCGCGCAGGCCAAGCGCACGCTTGGCCGCCTCACGGCAGTTGGCAAAGGCTTCGGGCAGCAGATCGTCCAGATCCTCGCCGCCTTCCTGCACGCGCTTCTGGAATTCGCGGGTCTTGGCGATGATGCCCTCATCGCTCAGCGCGGCGAATTCAGGCTCGAGCGCGTTGATCTGCGCCACAAGCGGGCGCGCCGATTTTACCTTGCGGTCATTCGGCGTGCCGAAAACCTTCCGCGCGAGCGCACCGATACCCAGCATGTTCTCTCCAGCCTGGCCATTCCTGACATGATCGTGTGAGGCTCTGGCCTTGCCCGCCCCTTCGGCCTTGCCTAGAAGGGCATTCAGACCGGGCGGCCCCGTCGCACGCGACCTGTGCGATGTAAGGGGAAGGCCCCGGATAGTCAACGCTGCGCCGGGTCGCAGCCTCATCAGGAGAGTGTGACATGGCAAAAGCGATGCGGTTTCTGGGCGGAGCCGTGCTGGCCCTGGGCCTGGCCTTCCCCGCCCTGGCCGAAGATGCGCCTACCGCCGACACGGTGATTGCCACCGTCAACGGCACCGCCATCACGCTGGGGCACATGATCGCCGCGCGGGAAACCCTGCCCGAGCAATACAAGACCCTGCCGCCGGACGTGCTGTTCAAGGGCATCCTGGAACAGCTGATCCAGCAGACCGTGCTGCAGCAGTCGGTCGAGGGGCAGATGACCAAGGGCCAGACCCTGCAGCTTGAGAATGAAAACCGCGGCTTCGTGTCGGGCGTGGCGCTGCAGCAGGTGGTGACCGGCGCCGTCACGGATGAGGCGCTTCAGGCCGCCTATGACGCGCGCTTCAAGGATGCCGTGCCGCAGACCGAATACAACGCCGCCCATATCCTGGTGGAAACCAAGGAAAAGGCCGACGAACTTAAGGCGCAGATCGAAGGCGGCGCCGACTTTGCCGAACTGGCCAAGGCCAATTCGACCGATCCGGGTTCGGGCGCCAATGGCGGCGATCTGGGCTGGTTCGGCCCGGGCATGATGGTGAAGCCTTTCGAGGATGCCGTCGTCGCGGCCGAAGTCGGCAAGGTCGCCGGCCCGATCGAGACGCAGTTCGGCTGGCACCTGATCCTCGTCAAGGAAACCCGCGCGGCGGCCCAGCCGACGCTGGACGACCTGCGCGAGGAACTGGCGGCCGAGATCGAGCAGAAGGCCATCGAGGCCAAGGTCACCGAACTGACCGCCGCCGCCAAGGTCGAGAAACCCGGTGAGGGGATTGACCCGGCGCTGATCGCCGACACTACTCTTCTCGACAAGTAATCGGCCCGGCGGGAGGCGCGGAATGGACAAGAAGCAGTGGAAGGCCAAGGCCAAGGCGCTGAAGAAAGAGCTGAAGGCGCTGGCCGAAACCGGCATGGCGGCCGTGGGTGAGGCGGTGGAAACCGCCGCCGCCGCGGTGGCGAAGGCGGCCAAGCCCGTCTCGCCCCTTGCGCCGGCCAGCTTCCCCGATCTGCCGCGCATCGCCGGCGTCGAATTTGCCGCCGCCGAAGCCGGGGTGAAGTACAAGAACCGCCGTGACGTGATGCTGGTGCGGCTTGCGCCCGGCACCGCGATTGCCGGCGCCTTCACCCGGTCTTCGACCCGCTCGGGCTGCGTGCGCGACTGTCAGGCCAAGCTTGCCGCCCGCGTGCCCGAAGGCGCCGGGGCAGCGGTCATCGTCAACTCGGGCAACTCGAACGCCTTCACCGGCGCCGTGGGCGACAAGGCCGTGGCCGAGGTCACCGGCGGCGTGGCGGCGGCGCTGGGCATTCCGGCCTCGCGCGTCTTCTCTTCCTCGACCGGCGTTATCGGTGAGCCGCTGCCCTATGAGAAGATCACCGCGAAGATCCCCGAGATGGCGGCTACCCTCGGCGAAGAGGGCATCGCCTGGGCGGCCGAGGCGATCATGACCACCGACACTTTCGCCAAGGGCGCCGCGGCGACCCTTCAGGGCGAAGGCGGCACGATTTCCATTTCCGGCATCGCCAAGGGTTCGGGCATGATCGCCCCCGACATGGCGACGATGCTGGTCTATATCTTCACCGACGCCCGCATCAGCCCGGCCGCGCTGCAAAAGATTGTCTCGCGCAATGTGGGCGACACGTTCAACGCCATCACGGTGGACAGCGACACCTCGACCTCGGACACGCTGCTGGTGGCGGCCACCGGCCGTTCCGCGGCGGCCGAGGTGAAGGGGCAGGTGGCCAAGGATTTTGAGGCCGCGCTGCGCGGCGTGATGATGAACCTGGCCCATCAGGTGGTCCGCGATGGCGAGGGCGCCACGAAATTCGTCGAGGTCCGCGTGACCGGCGCCGCCAGCACCGAAGATGCCGGGAAGGTGGCGCTTTCCATCGCCAACTCGCCGCTGGTCAAGACGGCGGTGGCAGGAGAAGATCCGAACTGGGGCCGCATCGTCGCCGCCGTCGGCAAGTCCGGCGCCGCCGCCGACCGTGACCGGCTGACCATCCGCTTCGGCGATATTCTGGTGGCGCATAACGGCTGGCGCGCGCCGAAATACCGCGAAGAGGATGGCGCGGCCTATATGAAGCGGTCCGAACTGGTGATCGCGGTCGATCTGGGGCTTGGCAAGGCCCGCCGCACCGTCTGGACCTGCGACCTGACCAGCCGCTACATCGAGATCAACGCCGACTACCGCTCCTGATCCTGCGCATTTGCACCTTTCGAAATACTCCGGGGGTCCGGGGGCTGGCCCCCGGGCGTTCCGACAGGAGCACCGATGAAACTTCTTCTCGTCACCGCCGTCGCGCTGATCGACCCCGAGGGCCGGGTGCTGCTGGCCCAGCGGCCCGAGGGCAAGTCCTTGGCAGGACTGTGGGAGTTTCCGGGCGGCAAGGTGGAACCCGGCGAAACCCCTGAATCCGCGCTGATCCGCGAGCTGAAGGAAGAACTGGGCATCGACACCTGGAAATCCTGTCTGGCGCCGCTGACCTTTGCCAGCCACAGCTATGACGATTTCCACCTGCTGATGCCCCTGTTCGCCTGCCGCCGGTGGGAGGGAATCGTGCAGGGGCGTGAGGGGCAGAATCTGGCCTGGGTAAAGCCCGCAAAGCTGCGCGATTACCCGATGCCGCCGGCCGACCTGCCGCTGATTCCCATCCTGCGCGACTGGCTTTAGGGTTTCTTAACCCCCGCGCCGTTACAAAACCGACAAGATTCCAGTAGCCCGGCGCCCGGACTGCGTTAGTATCAGTCAGGGACGGCAATCCTGGGGGGGATATTGCATGCTTCGGACGATTCTGGTTGGCAGCTGCGTTTCGGTGCAGGGGCTGCTTGTCGGCAAGCTGGCTGACGGCAACATCGTTGTGCGGGTCGATGACAAGACCTTCGTGGGCAAGCCCGTTCCGACCATCCGCGCCGCCTAGGCCGCACCCCTTGCGGGGCGCGGCCTGCCGGGGTCAGACCTCTACCGTCACTGCGCCCAGCGGTTTCGAACAGCAGGCCAGAATATAGCCCTCGGCGACGTCCTCGTCGCTGATGCCGCCGTTGTGGACCATATGCACCTCGCCCGCGGTCTTCTTCACGCGGCAGGTGCCGCACAGGCCGAAGGTGCAGCCCGAGGGGATGTTCAGCCCGTTCGCCCGCGCCACCGCCAGCACCGTATCGGTCTGGGTGCAGGCGGCGGTCTTGCCGGACAGGGCAAAGGTGACCTCGGCGCTGGCGGCTTCATCCGGCACGATGTCGCCCGCGATCTGGGCATCGGCCTCGGCCTGGGTTTCAGCGGCGGCCTGAAAGCTTTCCTGATGATAGCGGCTCATGTCATAGCCAAGCGCGTTCAGCATGTCGCGCACGGCCTGCATGAAGGGTTCCGGCCCGCAGCAGAACACCTCACGCTCCAGATAATCCGGCGCCATCAGGCCCAGCATGATCTGGCTCAGCCGGCCGCGGTAGCCCGGCCAGGCGCGGAATTCGTCCAGGCCCTCGACCACGAAATGCAGCTGGATGCCGGGGGTGCGGTTGGCCATATGCTCCAGCCGTTCGCGGAACAGAATGTCCGACGGGCGGCGCGCGGCATGGACAAAGCAGATGTCGGGCTGCTGGCCGGTGTCCCACAGCCAGGTGGTCATCGACATGACGGGGGTGATACCCGATCCGGCCGAGATGAAGAGGTATTTCTTCGCCGGATGGTGGGCAAAGCTGAACACGCCCGCCGGCCCGAAGGCCTTGATGCGCACCCCCGGCTTCAGATGCTCCAGCATCCAGCGGGTGCCGATGCTGTCCTTCTGCGCCTTGACCGTCAGCGAGATCGACAGCGGGCGTGAGGGGCTGGATGAAAGGGTATAGGTCCGGTGCACCGGCCCGCCCGGCACCGGCAGTTCCAGCGTGATGAACTGGCCGGGCTTGTAGTCAAACCACGCGCCCGAAGGCGCGCGGAAGGTGAAGGTGGCCGAATCCGCGGTTTCGGGAACCACCATGGCGCATTCAAGCGGCTCGGCATCCCGCCAGGCGGCCGAACCGAAGGACTGGAACTGCGGCAGGCTCATCGCTTACTCCGCCGCCAGCGCGGGGCGGGGCGCCAGCCGGCCCGCCAGGGTCTTGCAATACCAGTCGATGAACTGGATGACGCCTTCCTCCTGGATGGTCGAATAGGGGCCGGGCTCATAGGCGGGCGACAGGATGCCAAGCTGGTTCTCCTCGACCACCCGGCGGTCTTCGTCATTGGTGTTCAGCCAGACGGTGGTCAGGTCTTCCAGATTGTAGTCCACGCCTTCGACCGCATCCTTGTGAACCAGCCATTTCGTGGTGACCTCGGTTTCCGTTGGGCTGATCGGCAGCACGCGGAAGACGATGGCATGGTCGCCAAGGAAGTGGTTCCAGGTGTTCGGATAGTGGAAGAACAGCAGGCTGCCGGCGTCGTAGAAGGGCATGGTGCCCATCTTCTTCTGCACCGCGTGCTTCGTGGACATGGTGTAGCTTTCGGCGTTGTTCAGCAGCGGAATCCGCGCCAGCCGCCACTGCGAATCCGCATGCATGATGAAGCGTGAGGGCAGGCCCGCCGCCTCGCAGCGCTCCCAATGGGCCAGGATTTCGGGGCTGGCCGAATGCGGGCCGTCCATCGCGCCGATCTTGGGGTTGTCCGAGAAGGTGCGGCACAGCGAAGGGTGTGACCCGCCGCAGTGATAGCATTCGCGGTTGTTCTCGATCACCAGTTTCCAGTTGCCGTTCTCGACGATGGTCGAGGTGAAGGCCACCTTGGCATCCTGCAGCATCGACGGCGCCATGTAGCGCGCCATATGCGCCGCCACCTCGTCGAACGAGGGCGGGGTGTCGGCGACGCAGACGAACACCATCCCCCCCGCCTCGCGGCAGGCGACGGGCTTCAGGCCATGATCGGCGGGCTTGAAATCGGGGCCCATGTCGCGCGCGAACAACAGCCGCCCGTCCAGTTCATAGGTCCACTGGTGATAGGGGCAGACCAGCTTGGGGGTCGATCCGACCATCTTGGAACACAGCCGCTGCCCGCGGTGGCGGCAGACATTGTGAAAGGCGCGGATGGCCCCGTCGGCGCCGCGCACGACCACCACCGGATAGGCACCGACGTTGAAGGTGACAAAGTTGCCGGTCTTCGGAATCTCGCAGGCGGGCAGGGCGAACAGCCATTCGCGATACCAGATCTGGTCTAGGTCGGTCTGGAAGACGCCCGGATCGCAGTAAAGCGCGCGCGACAGGGCATGATCGGGCTTGCGGGCGGAAATCTCGCCCAAGGTATCGGCTGCGGACAGCATGGCTTCGGTCCTGTTCTGCCGCGCAACCCCGCGCGGCTTTGGCTGGCTGAATGCGGGCAAGGCAGGACGGGCGGGCAGCGCCCGGGGGCCTGCCTGCTCCGCCGCCACCGCCACCCGCGGCTTGACGTCTTTGTCCGGGCTGGTTTCCGGGCTTCAGGCGGGTCTTGCGGACCCGGAACGGCGCCTTCCCAAGGGCTCCTCCCCCCAGTGGCAATAGCCGTTCCTGCACCTGCTACCGTTGCGGGGGCAGCGCCGGTTTCTGACCGGCTTCCCAATTCTCCGCTGCGTCCAGCGGCACCCTGACGACGCGAAGATACATCTGCGCCCCCGCTTTCAGGGTCGGTTTCCGACCTTGGCGTGCGGATTGCGACCTGCGGGCAGATCGCCGCAAAAGCAAGGGGCGCGGCCGCTTTCGCAGGCCGCGCCCCCATGTCTGATTGCCCGGAAAACGGGCAGGCCGCAAATCAGGCCAGCGTGCGCTTCACTTCTTCGCGCTCGAAGATTTCGATCACGTCGCCCGCGCGGATGTCTTCGTAGCGTTCGAAGGCCATGCCGCATTCCTGACCGGACTGCACTTCCTTGACCTCGTCCTTGAAGCGCTTGAGCGTCTTGAGCGTGCCTTCGTGGATGACCACGTTGTCGCGCAGCAGACGCACCCCGGCCGAACGCCGTGCCACGCCTTCGGTGACAAGGCAGCCCGCGACGTTGCCGATACCGGTGATGCGGAAGACTTCCTGAATCTTCGCATAGCCGATGAAGTTCTCGCGCACTTCGGCCTTCAGAAGCCCCGAGGCCGCCGCCTTGATGTCGTCGATCAGGTCGTAGATGATCGCGTAATAGCGGATTTCCACGCCCTCACGCTCGGCCAGATCGCGCGCTTCCTTGGAGGCGCGAACGTTGAAGCCGATGATCGGCGCGCCGGAAGCTTTCGCCAATTGCACGTCGGATTCGTTGATCGCGCCGACGCCCGAAAGCACCACCCGCGCCCGCACTTCCTC
>JACZKR010000208.1 GCA_014859945.1 Paracoccaceae bacterium
GATCGGGCAAGTGCTTGCGGACGCTGTGTTAATCCGGCGCAGGGGGCCGGAAGGGGGCGTCTTTATCGCGTCTTCCTTCTGTCTTCCTTCCGTCTCTACGCGCGGTAGGGGGGCGGTTGGTTAACCATGATGGCGAATCGCGCCGCGCCTGCCGCGCGCGTGGGCGCTTGCGCGAAGGGGTGGGGCGACATACCTCTGGGTCATGCGCATCTCACTTCCCTTCGTCAAGAAACCGCCGGTCGTGCCGGTGATCCGCCTTCAGGGCGCCATCGGAACCGGGCGGTCGGGCCTGTCGGACGCGGGCCTTGCCCCGGTGATCGAGAAGGCCTTCCGCATGAAGCCGGCGGCGGTGGCCTTGGCCATCAACTCGCCCGGCGGGTCGGCGGTGCAGTCAAGCCTGATTGCCGCGCGCATCCGGCGGCTGGCCGATGAGAAGGGCATCGAGGTGCATGCCTTTGTCGAGGATGTGGCGGCCTCGGGCGGTTACTGGCTGGCCTGTGCGGCGGACAGGATCTGGGTGGATGCCTCGTCTCTGGTGGGGTCGATCGGGGTGATCTTTGCCTCGTTCGGCTTTCCCGAACTGATGGCGCGGCAGGGGGTCGAGCGGCGGGTGGTCACCGCCGGCCGGTCGAAAAGCTTTGCCGACCCGTTCCTGCCGCAGAAGCCCGAGGATGTGGAACGGCTGCGCGCCCTGCAGGGGCCCATTCACGACGCCTTCATCGCCCATGTGAAGGCCCGGCGCGGCGCGCGTCTGGCCGAAGGGGCGGACCTGTTCAACGCCGATATCTGGACGGGCGCGCGGGGGGTGGAACTGGGGCTGGCCGATGGCGTGGCCCATCTGGTGCCGCAGATGAAGGCGCTTTACGGCGAGAAGGTCCGGCTGGTGCCGCTGGGGCAGAGGAAGGGGCTGCTGGCGCGCTTTGGCCTGAACATCGCCGAGGACGCGCTGAATGCCGTAGAGGAGCGCGCCCTGTGGTCGCGTTACGGGCTCTGACATGCTGGTCAAGATCATCCTTGTCTTTCTTCTGGTGATGGTGGCCATCGGCATGGTCGGCAATCTGGTGACCGGCGGGCGGCTGGGCCGCAGCCTGCGGCGCAGCATCCTGCCCAAGGCCGCGACCTGCCCGAAATGCGGCCGCCACCTGATCGGCCGGTCGGGCTGCGATTGCGGGAAGAAGGCCGGATGACGCGGGCGCTGGTGACCGGCGCCGGGGCGCGGCTGGGGCGGGCGATGGCGGTGTATCTGGCCGGGCGCGGGTATGACGTGGCGGTGCATTACGCGGAATCCGCCGGGGGCGCCGAAGAGACGGCCGACGCCATCCGCGCGCTGGGCCGCCGGGCGGTGACGCTGCAGGCCGACCTTCTGGAAGAAGCGCAGGTCGAAGGGCTGGTGGCGCGGGCGGCGGATGCCTTGGGCGGGCCGCTGACGGTGCTGATCAACAACGCCTCGATCTTCGAATACGACAACCTGCGCACGGCAACGCGCCGCAGCTGGGACCGGCATCTGGAATCGAACCTGCGGGCGCCCTTCGTGCTGACCCAGCATTTCGCGGCGCAGGCCCCGCAGCCCATAGCGGATGAGGCCGGAGAGCCGATGGCGCAGGCGCTGGTCATCAACATGATCGACCAGCGGGTGTGGAAGCCGACGCCCGAGTTCATGAGCTATTCCATCGCCAAGGCCGGGCTGTGGGCGCTGACGCGCACGGCGGCGCAGGGGCTGGCCCCGGCGGTGCGGGTGAATGGCATCGGCCCGGGGCCGACGCTGCGCGGGGCGCGGCAAAGCGAAAGCCACTTTGCCCGACAGCGCGCCGCGACCATCCTGAAGCGCGGCGCGAACCCCGGCGACATCTGCGCGGCGCTGGGATTCTTCCTCGATTCCCCTGCTGTCACCGGCCAGATGATTGCGGTGGACGGCGGCCAGCACCTGGGCTGGCAGACCCCCGATGTGCTGGGGCCCGAGTGACCCGGGGTCACCTGCCCGCGACGAGTTGTCCACTTTTCGCAAACCAGTCACGCGAGCGTTACAAATCTTGTGGTTTTTCAGGGATTTGCGCGGGGGATAAGAATCTTTCGTTTCAAATCAGTCCGTTATGACTTTGCCTGTTTTTTGGGCAGTTCGATGAACGGGGCGGAAAACAAGGAGATTCCGGGCCTGCCGAAATCTTCTCCGCAAGGTTATCCACAGAAACCGTGGACAGCTTTGCTCTTGCCCCCGTGGCCGCTTCGTTGCAGCCAGAGACGAGAATCGATGTATCGGGAAAGCCGCCTTTGCCATGACCGAATCCGCCCCGACCGGACATGAGGTGATCCAGGACTACCTGCGCACGCTGGACGGCTCGCCCGGCGTCTACCGCATGCTGAACGCGGCGTCCGAGGTGCTGTATGTCGGCAAGGCGCGGAACCTGAAGGCGCGGGTATCGAACTATGCGCGGCCCTCGGGCCATTCGGCGCGGATCGCCCGGATGATTCACGAAACCGCCAGCATGATGTTCCTGACGACGCGCACCGAGGTTGAGGCGCTGCTTCTGGAGCAGAACCTGATCAAGCAGCTGAAGCCGCGCTACAACGTGCTGATGCGGGACGACAAGAGCTTTCCCAACATCCTGATCAGCGCC
Source organism: Paracoccaceae bacterium (assembly GCA_014859945.1). GTDB lineage: Bacteria > Pseudomonadota > Alphaproteobacteria > Rhodobacterales > Rhodobacteraceae > Fuscibacter. Next base: position 2,616 of record JACZKR010000208.1, read on the forward strand.
GAACACCCCTTTCCGCAGATCAAGAAGCACCGGGGGGCAAAGAAGGAGAAGGGCAGCTACTTCGGCCCCTTTGCCAGCGCCGGCGCGGTGAACCGCACGCTGAACCAGTTGCAGAAGGTGTTCCTGTTGCGCAACTGCACGGACGCGATGTTTGAAAGCCGTACGCGGCCCTGCCTGCAGTTCCAGATCAAGCGCTGCAGCGCGCCCTGCGTCGGCCGCATCTCGGCGGAAGGCTATGGAGAGCTGGTTGCGGATGCCAAGCGCTTTCTTGAGGGCAAGACGACCACGGTGCAGGCCGATCTGGCGCGCGGCATGGCCGAGGCGAGTGAGGCGATGGAGTTCGAACGCGCCGCCGCGCTGCGCGACCGCATCCGGGCGCTGACGGCGGTGCAGTCGGCCCAGGGCATCAATCCGCGCGGCGTGGCCGAAGCCGATGTGGTGGCGGTGCATCTGGAACACGGGCAGGCCTGCGTGCAGGTGTTCTTCATCCGCGCCCATCAAAGCTGGGGCAACCGCGACTTCTACCCCCGCATTCCTGCCGGCGCCGAGGAGCCGGAAGTGCTGGAGGCCTTCCTGACCCAGTTCTACGACGACAAAGAGCCGCCCCGGCTGATCCTCTTGTCGCATCCGGTCGAGAACCCCGATCTGGTGGCTGAGGCGCTGACCGGCCTTGCCGGCCGCAAGGTGGAACTTGCCGTGCCGCAGCGGGGCGAGAAGGCCGAACTGGTTGAAAACGCCACCCGCAACGCCCGCGAAAGCCTGGCGCGGCGGATGTCGGAATCCAGCACGCAGAACAAGCTCTTGCAGGGGCTGGCCGAGGCCTTTGACCTTGACGCCCCGCCGCAGCGGATCGAGGTCTATGACAACGCCCATATCCAGGGCGCCGATGCGGTGGGCGGCATGATCGTGGCCGGGGCCGAGGGGTTCCTGAAGTCGCAGTACCGCAAGTTCAACATCCGCTCGGACGCGGGGAAGAACAGCGACGACTTCGGCATGATGCGCGAGGTGCTGACGCGCCGGTTCGAGCGTCTGCTGAAGGAAGACCCCGAACGCAAGACCGATGCTTGGCCCGACCTTCTGCTGATCGACGGCGGGGCGGGGCAGGTTTCGGCGGTGGGGGGCATCCTTTCCGAACTGGGGGTGGATGACATCGCCATGGTGGGCGTCGCCAAGGGCATCGACCGCGACGCCGGTAAAGAGGAATTCTACCGTGAGGGCCAGCCGCGCTTTGCCCTGCAGCGGAACGACCCGGTCCTTTACTTCATCCAGCGGCTGCGGGATGAGGCGCACCGCTGGGCCAACGGCGCCCACCGGGCGAAACGGGCCAAGGCGGTGGGGGCCACGCCGCTGGATGAGGTGCCGGGCATCGGCGCCGCCCGCAAGCGCGCTCTGCTGGCGCATTTCGGCAGCGCCAAGGCGGTCAGCCGCGCCGCCCTGCCCGACCTGACCGCGGTGCCGGGGATTTCCGAAGCGATGGCCGAGACGGTCTACAATTTCTTCCACCCCAAGGGCTGAGCCTGCTGCGGGGCTGGTTCATCCTCTCTCGATAAATATCCCACGGGGGTCCGGGGGTGTGAAACCCCCGGCCGCCGCCTGCCATGGGAGATCTCGGAGGGTTTTGCACCCTCCGGACCTCCCGCAGGATATTTGGAGAGAGAGGATGCAGGGGCCGGCTCAGCCGATGACGACCTGCACCACCACGGCGGCATAGAAGACGGCGGTCGCGGCCAGGACGAAGACGTGCCAGATGGTGCGGTGGAAGGGCAGCGTCTTCCACAGGTAGAAGGCGACGCCGCTGGTGTAGATCAGCCCGCCGGTGATCATCAGCACCACGACCGGGCCAGGCAGCGCGGCCAGCATCGGCCCGCCGGCGACAAATCCCGCCCAGCCCATGCCAAGGTAAAGCGCCATGGCGGCCCAGCGGAACCGCGCGGGCGAGATGGTCTTGAGCGCGACACCGGCGGCGGCGGCCAGCCACATCACCGCGGTCAGCACCCAGCCCTGACCCGAGATCAGCGCGAAGGGCGTGTAGGTGCCGGCGATCTTCAGATAGATCGCCGAATGGTCCAGCCGTCGCAGAAGCCAGTACCAGTCGGGCCGGGCGATCATGTTGTAAAGCGCCGAGAACAGGATCATCGCAATCAGCGTGGCGCCATAGACCGAGGCGCCCACCATCGACGGCGCATCGCCGCGCAGCAGCGCCGCCAGCACGATCAGCACCGGCACGGCGCCGGCCGCCATGGCAAGGCCCGTCACATGGACAACCGCATCCGAAAGGTATTCGGCGCGGCTGTAGCTGGCGCGGGAGTAGACGGCACGGGAGGAAGCGGTGTTCATGGGATCATGCTAGCAGCGGCGGCGGTCTTCACAACGCAAAGCGACGTGAAAGCGCGCCTTCCGTTGCGGCACCTGACGCAAAACCGTCATGTGGACGTGGTTACTTGCGGCGCCTTGAGGAGATGCGGGATGACCGGGACAGATTACGCGCAGGACTGGCTGGCCGAAGAACTGGCCGAGATGCTGGACGAGGACTACGAGCTTGAGATCGAGGATGCCACGCTCTCGCGTGAGATTGCGCGGATCTACAAGGATAACCACCCCGGCGCGCTGGACCGGCGCAGCTATCTGTCGGAACTGATCCGCCTGCAGTCCGAGCTGATCAAGCTGCAGGACTGGGTGGTTCATACCCGGCAGAAGGTGGTGGTGCTGTTCGAGGGCCGCGATTCGGCGGGCAAGGGCGGGGTGATCAAGCGCATCACCCAGCGGCTGAACCCGCGCGTGGTGCGCACCGTGGCGCTGCCTGCGCCTTCGGACCGCGAAAAGACCCAGTGGTATTTCCAGCGCTATGTTCCGCATCTGCCGGCGGGGGGCGAGATCGTGCTGTTCGACCGCAGCTGGTACAACCGCGCCGGGGTGGAGCGGGTGATGGGTTTCGCCAGCGAAGATCAGGTGGCGCAGTTCTTCAACGACGCGCCCGAGTTTGAACGGATGCTGCTGCGGTCGGGCATCCGGCTGGTGAAATACTGGTTCTCGATCACCGACGAGGAACAGCAGATGCGCTTCCTGATGCGGATTCACGATCCGATGAAGCAGTGGAAGCTTTCGCCGATGGACCTGCAAAGCCGCGTGCGGTGGGAGCAGTACACCAAAGCCAAGGAAGAGATGTTCGCCCGCACCAACATTCCCGAGGCGCCGTGGTACATCGTCGAGGGCAATGACAAGAAGCGGGCGCGGCTGAACTGCATCGACCACTTCCTGAACCTGATCCCCTATGAGCCGGTTCCGCATGACGAGATTCGCCTGCCCGAGCGGGTCTTCAACCCCGATTACGAACGCGCGGTGCTGCCGCCCGAGCTTTACGTTCCGTCGAAGTATTAGGGCGGATCACGTTCAATCTGAAGCAGATTGAACGTGATCCAGGACAGGCAAGCCGTTGGAAATGTGGCGTATCTCTTTCAATCAGGTGAACCTGATTGAAAGAGATACGCTCTAGGCCGCGACGGAAAGCCCGGCGCGCCGCGTGAAAATTGGGCACTTCCCTTCGGCGCGTTTTCGGCTACCAATCGGCCCATGATCTGGAACATCCCCAATATCCTCACGGTCCTGAGGCTGATCGCGGCGCCGGGCGTTGCGATCATGTTCCTGTATTTCCACCGGCCCTGGGCCGACTGGTTCGCGCTGGCGCTGTTCGTGGGTGCGGCGGTTACCGACTGGTTCGACGGCTATCTGGCCCGGCTGTGGAAGCAGGAATCGCGCTTTGGCGCCATGCTGGACCCGATTGCCGACAAGGCGATGGTGGTCATCGCGATCATGGTGATCACCGGCTACAACGGGATGAACCCCTGGCTGATCCTGCCGGCGACGGTGATCCTGTTCCGTGAGGTCTTTGTCTCGGGCCTGCGGGAATTCCTGGGGCCGACGGGGGCGCAGCTGAAGGTCACGAAGCTGGCCAAGTGGAAGACCACGGCGCAGATGGTGGCGATCGCCACGCTGTTCCTGGGCACGGGGCTGGAATATCTGAACGGCGTCGCCATGGCCGGCATGACGCCCGACCAGTATGCCGATGCGGTGGCGGCGGGGCTGGCCGATCCGGTGCGCGCCTGCGGCCGGCGCGATTGCGCGACGGTGGCGGGCGATACCGGGCTGGTGCTGATCTGGCTGGCGGCGGGGCTGACGGCGCTGACCGGGTGGGAGTACTTCCGCAAGGCCATGCCCTATCTGCGGGACCGCAAATGATCGAGCTGCGCTATTTCGCCTGGCTGCGCGAACGCATCGGCACGGGCCGCGAGACGGTTCAGACCGAAGCGCGCACCGTGGCCGAGCTTGTCGCCCAGCTGGCCGCGATGGATGAGGGCCACGCGATGGCCTTTGCCGATCTGAAAAGCCTGCGGGTGGCGCTGGATCAGGAACTGGCCGATTTCGAGGCGCCGCTGGCGGGCGTGCGAGAGGTTGCGTTCTTTCCGCCGATGACGGGGGGCTAGATGCGCCTGTCGGTTCAGGAAACCGCTTTCGATCCGGGGGCCGAGGCCAATGCCTTCACCGCCGCCGTGCAGGGCGCGGGGGCGGTTGTCACCTTCGCGGGCCTGGTGCGCGACAATGGTGGCGCGCTGGCGGCGATGGAGATCGAGCATTACCCCGGCATGACCGAAAAGGCGATTATGGCCATGATGGATCAGGCGATGGACCGGTTCCGCCTGGCCGATGCGCTGGTGATCCACCGCCACGGGCGGCTGGCGCCGGGTGAGGTGATCATGATGGTCGCCACCGCCTCGGCGCACCGGGCCGATGCCTTTGCGGCGGCGGAATTCCTGATGGATTACCTGAAATCCCGCGCCCCCTTCTGGAAGAAGGAAATCGGCGCCGATGGGGCCGCATGGGTCACCGCGAAGGATGAGGACGAGACGGCGCTGAAGCGCTGGTAGTCCGGTGCGTGGGGACCACGCAGCCTAGGGCTTGCCGAAAACGCTCTGCCAGTCGGGCTGCATGCCCAGCCCGCGTGCCTGATGGACCCCGCGGGCGATGGCCCGGGCAAGGCAGGTGGCGGCGGCATGGCCGATCTGGAACAGGTCCGCCACAGGGTCCTGCAGCACCCTTGCGCCGGTTGCCGCCGCAAAGACCAGATCGCCGTCCAAAAGGGTGTGTGAGGGCACCAGCGCGCGCGCCATGCCGTCCTGCGCCGCCACCGCCATCCGCGTGGCCTGTGCCTGATCCAGCCGGGCATCGGTGGCGACGATGGCGATGGTTGTCGCC
>JACZKR010000209.1 GCA_014859945.1 Paracoccaceae bacterium
ACCACCGCCCGCGCCGGCCGGCGCCCCGCCGGGCAGGGGCGGCGGCGGAGGCTGCGACTGCAGGCGGCGGGCCAGCGTTTCAGGGTCGGGCAGATCGGCGGCATGGGTCAGGCGGATCACCGCCATTTCCGCCGCCATCATGGCGTTCGGCGCCAGCGCCACCTCTTCCAGCGCCTTCAGCAGCATCTGCCACATCCGCGTCAGCACCCGCATCGGCAGGCGGGCGGCCATGTCCAGCCCGCGCGCCCGCTCATCGGGCGGCACCGTCGGGTCGTCCGCGGCTTCGGGCGTGACCTTGATCACGCTGATCCAGTGCGTCACCTCGGCCAGATCGCGCAGCACCGCCATCGGGTCGGCTCCATCGGAATATTGCGCCGCCAGTTCCCCCAGCGCCCCGGCCGCCGCGCCCTGCATGATCAGGTCGAACAGGTCCAGCACCCGCCCCCGGTCGGCCAGGCCCAGCATGGCGCGCACCTGATCGGCCGTGGTTTCGCCCGAGCCATGGCTGATCGCCTGATCCAGAAGCGAGGTCGCATCCCGCGCCGACCCTTCGGCCGCCCGCGTGATCAGCGCCAGCGCGTCATCGGCAATCTGCGCGCCTTCCGAGGCAGCGATGCGGCGCAACAGGCCCAGCATCACCTCGGGCTCGATCCGGCGCAGGTCGAAGCGCTGGCAGCGCGACAGCACCGTGACCGGCACCTTGCGGATTTCGGTGGTGGCGAAGATGAACTTCACATGCGCCGGCGGCTCTTCCAGCGTCTTCAGCAGCGCGTTGAAGGCCGCCGTCGACAGCATGTGGACTTCGTCGATGATATAGACCTTGAACCGCGCCGAAGCCGCCCGATAGTGAACGGAATCAATGATTTCGCGAATGTCGCCCACGCCGGTCCGGCTGGCGGCGTCCATTTCCATCACATCGACATGACGGCCCTCGGCAATGGCACGGCAGCTGTCACAGACACCGCAGGGCTCGGTCGTCGGGCCGCCGGTGCCATCGGGGCCGGTGCAGTTCAGCCCCTTGGCGATGATGCGGGCGGTCGTGGTCTTTCCGGTGCCGCGGATGCCGGTCATGATGAAGGCATGGGCAATGCGGTCGGCGGCGAAGGCGTTCTTCAAGGTGCGCACCATCGCCTCCTGCCCGACAAGGTCGGCGAAGGTTTCGGGGCGGTATTTCCGGGCAAGAACCCGGTAGCCTGTCTCGGGGGCGTCCTGCATCATGCCTCGCGGGAATCGTGCGGGGCCAGACTAGGCCGCGCCGGGTCCGGCGTAAACCATCCGGGGGGCGCATGGCGCTGAGCATCAATGAGTTGACCCTGCGGCGCGGCCTGATCGGCATCTGCCCGATGCCGGGGCGCGACGGGCGCTACGCCGCCGATCTGGCCGCGATCCGCGACTGGGGGCCGGCGCTGGTCCTGACCATGACCACCGCCGAAGAGCTGCAGCGCAAGGGCGCCGGGGGTCTTGGCGCCGATCTGCGGGGGGCCGGCATCGGCTGGGCGCATCTGCCGGTGACAGATTATGCGGCACCCGGAGACGCGATCATGGCCGAATGGCGGGCGGCGGCGGGGCAGGCGGCGTATATCCTCGATGCCGGCGGGCGGGTGCTGGCGCATTGCATGGGCGGCTGCGGCCGGTCTGGGGCGGCGCTTCTGCGGCTGATGGTCGAGGCGGGGGAAGACCCGCTTGCGGCGTTGACCCGGCTGCGGCAGGTTCGGCCCTGCGCGGTCGAGGGGCCGGGGCAGTTCGACTGGGCAGCGGAAGGGGCGGCAGGATGACGGTAAAGATCGCGGTGCTGACCGTTTCCGACCGCGCCGCACGCGGCGAATACGAAGACCGGGGCGGCCCGGCCTGCGAAGACTGGCTGCGCCGCGTCATCACCACCCCGATCGCGGTGGAACGCCGAATCGTCGCCGACGGACAGGACAGCGTGGCCGCCGCGCTGACCGATCTGGCCGACAACCGGGGGGCCGAGCTGATTCTGGTCACCGGCGGCACCGGCCCCGCGCCGCGCGACCGCACGCCCGAAGCCGTCGCTTCGGTCATCGACTTCGATCTGCCGGGCTTTGGCGAGGCGATGCGCGCCGCGAACGGCAAGGTCGTGGCCACCGCCATCCTGTCGCGTCAGGGGGCCGGCGTGCGCGGCAAGACGCTGATCATCACTCTGCCGGGCAGCCCCAATGCCATCGGCACCAGTCTTGAGGCGGTCTTTGCTGCCGTGCCCTATTGCCTTGACCTGATCGGCGCCGGGCGGATCGAGACCCATCCGATGATGATCAAGGCCCACCGCCCCAAAGGGGCCTGAGGCCTCAGACCCCGGTTTCCGGCGCCGGCAGCAGCGAAACGCCGTTGATCTGCCAGCCCTCGGGGGTCTCGATCATCTCGTAATCCAGCAGATGCGTGCGCCCCGCCGCATCGGTGATCATCACCCGCTGGTAAAGCCGCCCCGCCATCTCGCGCAGTTCCAGCATGCGCACCGTGCCGGGGCGGTGGACCATGGGGTAGCCCTGCTGGACCATGGCGCCGAAATTGTCGGGCGTGCCGAAGATGCCCTTGATGGTGGGGCTGGCAAAGGTGAAGGCGCGGGCGAAATCATCGGCGGTGAAGGCGTCAAGCTGCTGGCGGATGACGTTCTGGATCGGCGCTTCCTGCGCGGCGGCGGGGCCGGTCAGCAGCATCAGGGCAAGAAGGACGGCGCGCATCGGAACCTCCGCTTGATCGGCAAAGGGTAGGCCGAAAGGTGCCACGGGCAAGGGGCGGCGGGCTGCGGCCGATGACATCCGCGTGAGGCGGCGGCGCAAGGCCGCCCGGGCGGGAAAAGGCGAGGCACTGCCTCGCCTCCGCCCGCTGGTGACGGGTCAACCAGAGACGGTGCGGCACACAAAACGAAAGGCCGGCGCCCGACCCGGCGGGCGAGAAGCGCCCGCCGAGGGCGGGGCGGGCGCTGGCCGGGCCTTTGAGGCCCGACCATGCAAGCTGAAACGTTGGGAAGTGGCGAAGGCGATGGCCTTCGCCATGGCACCGGAAACGGTGCGTGTGAACACGCACCCTACGGGCGGGCAAGGGGCACCGGAATCAAATGACCCCGGCGCTGGCCGGGGTCATGGAAAGCAAGGGAAACCTCCCCGGCGGCTTACGCCGCCAGTTCGCCCGCCAGCGCCCGGTCAATCAGCGCCACCGTCTCGGGCACGCCGTAAAGCGCGATGAAACCGCCGAAGCGCGGGCCTTCGCTGGCGCCCAGAAGCACTTCGTACAGCGCCTTGAACCAGTCGCGCAGCGGGTCAAAGGCATGCTCTTTGCCCACGGCATAGCAGATCGCCTGCAGCGCCTCGTCATCGGCCGGCCCGTCATGCGCCAGAAGCCGCGCCTTCAGATCCCCGATCGCCGCGCGTTCCTTGTCGTCGGCCAGGCGGAAGACCCGCGTCGGCGCGATCTTGTCGGCGAAGTAGCGCACCGCATAGCCGGCGGCGGCATCGAGATCGGGGTTCGCCTCGGGGCTGGCCTCGGGCGCATAGCGCCGGATGAAGCCCCAAAGCCCCGCCGCATCCTTGGCACCCGCCACCGAAGCCAGGTTCAGCAGCATGGCGAAACTGACCACCATATGGCTTTGCGGCGGGGTGCCGTTGTGGATGTGCCAGACCGGGTTGTTGACCTGCGCGTCGATATCCTGCGTCGGGAAGGCGCGCAGCTGCTGGTGATACTCGTCCACCGCCTTGGGAATCACGTCCCACCACAGCCGCTTGGCCGTCTTGGGCTTCTGATACATGAAATACGACAGGCTTTCGCTGGCCGCATAGGTCAGCCATTCGTCGATGGTCAGCCCGTTGCCCTTGGATTTCGAGATCTTCTGGCCATGCTCGTCCAGGAACAGCTCATAGGTGAAATGGTTGGGCTTGCGCCCGCCCAGCACCTCGCAGATGCCGTCATAGATCGGCGTGTTGGTGCTGTGGTCCTTGCCGTACATTTCAAAGTCCACATCCAGCGCCGCCCAGCGGGCGCCGAAATCGGGCTTCCACTGCAGCTTCACATGGCCGCCCGTCACCGGCAGCGTCCATTCGCGGCCGTCTTCATCGTCGAAGGTGATCGTGTGGTTCACCTTGTCGACGTGCTTCATCGGCACATACAGCACCCGCCCGGTTTCCGGATGGATCGGCAGGAAGCAGGAATAGGTCTGCTGCCGTTCCTCGCGCAAGGATGCCAGCATGATCTCCATGATCGCGTCATAGCGTTCCGCCGCCAGCCGCAGCGTGTCGTCGAACCGGCCCGATTTGTAGAAATCGGTGGCCGAGTAGAATTCATATTCGAAGCCGAACGTGTCCAGGAACCGCCGCAGCATGGCGTTGTTGTGGTGGCCGAAGCTGTCGAACTGACCATAGGGGTCGGGCACGCTGGTCAGCGGCTTCTGCATGTGCTGGCGCAGCATCTCTTGCTGGGGCACGTTCTCGGGCACCTTGCGCATGCCGTCCACGTCATCCGAGAAGCAGATCAGCCGCGTCGGAATGTCGGAAATGATCTCGAAGGCGCGGCGGATCATCGTCGTGCGCGCCACTTCGCCGAAGGTGCCGATATGGGGCAGGCCGCTTGGCCCATAGCCCGTTTCAAACAGCACATGGCCCTTGGCCGGGTCTTTGCCGTCATAGCGTTTGAGAACCGCGCGTGCCTCTTCAAAGGGCCAGGCCTTCGATTTCATCGCCGCATCGCGCAGGGTTGTCATGTCGCTGTCCTCACGTCCCGGGCGGCCCCATGCCGGGCCGGGCCTTGGTCCTCTATTGCCGCTGCCCTGCGGCGTCAATAATCTCGGCAGCGAAGCAGGAGGACAGAATGACCGATACCCCCCCGATGTCGCCTCAGGACGCGCTGATTGCGGTCATGGTGGCCTGTTCGGCCTCGGACCAGCACATGCGCACCGCCGAACTGGTGGCGATCCAGCGCATGGTCAACCACATGCCGGTTTTCGGCGATTATGACACCGACCGCATCCGCCGCGTCAGCCAGACGGTCTTTGACCTGTTTGAAGAGGAAGACGGGCTGGACGCGCTTTTCGGCCTGATCCGTGAGGCGCTGCCCGAACGACTTTATGAAACCGCCTATGCGCTGGCCTGCGACGTGGTCACGGCCGACGGCAAGCACAACCAGACCGAATTGCGCATGCTGGAAGAGGTGCGGGACGAGCTGCGGGTGGACCGCCTGCACGCCGCCGCCATCGAATGGGGCGCGCGGGTGCGGCATATGGGGCTGTGACAGGACGCTGAAAGCATCCCGCTCCGGAACCGGACGGGCCGGGCGTAGGGTGCGTGCCTGCACGCACCGCCCGACCCGCCAAAGGTGCGTGCAAGCACGCACCCTACGCAGCCAATTCAGACGAAACTTTCCGCCCAGCGGCTGATCAGCTGGCCCTGAAGGCGCCGCGCGCGCTTCAGCCAGGCCTCGCCGCCCGGGGGCGATTCGCGGTCTTCCATCGGCAGGGCCGCGCGCCGCGCCGGATCGGCCGAGAAGATGGCAAAGGCCAGTTCCCGTCCCGCCGGCGGCCGGATGAACCCCGCAAGCCCCGAGACGAAGTTCAGCGTCCCGGTCTTGGCCAGAACCGAAACCGGGTGGCCCTTGACCGCCTTGCCCTGATCGTCGCGCATGCCGACCTCGCGCAGGATGCCTGGCAGCGCTGCGCCAGATCGGCTTGCCCGCCCCGCGATCAGCGCCCGCACCATCCCCGCCGCCGTCACCCGGCTGGCCGAGCCAAGGCCCGAGTGATCGACGAAATCCCCCGGATGGCCCAGATGGCGCTGCGCCCAGTCGGTCATCGTGCGGCCCGACCCGATCAGCGTACCCGCGCCCGATGCCGCCAGCCCCACCGCCTCGGCGGTGATATTGGTGGACCAGCGCAGCATGCCGCGCAGCACTTCGGCCAGCGGTTCGCTTTCCAGACGGGCCAGTTCGCGGGTGGCGCCGGGCAGGGTGGCCACCACCTCGGCCTTGGGCAGGGTGATGCCCTGCGCCGCGCAGAGGCCGCGGAACGCCTCGGCCACATAGGGTGCGGCGCGGCGCACCGGCAACCAGCGGCTGCCGTCCTTGCCAAGGGCGGGGCGCGCCACCGTCCAGTCTTCAGTCGTCTCGCGCAGGCGATAGGTGAAGAGGGGGCTTTGCCGGTCGGCCAGATCCATCCGCGTCAGCGCGATCTTCGGGGCAAAGCGTTCGCCCCGCGCATCCATCGACACGGCATAGCCGTCGCCGGCGCGCTTCCATTCGAAATAGACCCGGCCGAAATTCAGAATCAGCCCCGACAGGCCGGGGTTGTAGCCCACCTGATCGGGCTGGTCGGCAGCAATGCGTTCCAGCGCGGGCAGGGCGCCGGCATGGGCCAGGAACCGCCCCGTCACCCCCCGTATCCCCGCCTTGCGCAGCATCGCCGCCAGATCGCCCAGATCGTCGGTGTCCAAAGTCGGGTCGCCGCCGCCCGAAAGGATCAGATCGCCCTCGAACCGGTCGCCCACCTGCGGCCCCGTGGCCAGAACCCGCGTCACCAGCCGCCGGTCCGCCCCCAGCTTTTCCAGCGCGTAAAGCGCGGTGATGGTCTTGGCGACCGAAGCCGGCGGCAACAGCGCATCGGGGTTGACCGCATCCAGAATGGCGCCCGTCGCCGCATCGGCCACCACAAAGCCGGTGGTGCCGCCCAGCTTCGCCGCTTCGATCAGCCGCTCACCCGCCGGCAGACCGGGGTCGCTGAACGGGCGCGGCTCGGGGCGCGGCGAGGTTGCGGGCGCCTCGGCCAGCGCGCTGCCCGCAACTCCCGCCAGCAGTCCCGCCAGCATGCCCCGCCGTGTCAGCGCCCCCCGTGTAAGCCGATCCGTCAAAGCGACCCTCGTCCCTGCAAACCTTCCCCCTGCCTAGCTTCGGGCCGCCGGGCGATCAAGCACCCGAAGGCGCGCGTCTTGTCACGCCTGCGTGGGGCCGGCCTTCCATTCGCCCCGTGCGCGGATCTCGGTCGATGAGGCATCGTTCAGCGGCAGGTCCACGAACAGCCAGGACGGCGGCGGATCGAAGGCCAGCGCCTTGCCGCGCCGCACCCGGTGCGTGCCATAGGTCCGTGCCGCCACCGAAAGCCGCGCCGCCACCCCCGATCCGGGCCGCGCCAGCACCGCCACCGGCACCGCGTTCAGGATATCGCGCCAGCGGCCCCAGCGGTGAAACTGCACCAGATTGTCGGCTCCCATCAGCCAGACAAAGGTGACGCCCGGATAAAGCGTCCGCAGCCGGTCGATCGTGTCGGCGGTCAGTCGCGTGCCCAGCCGCGCCTCAAGATCGGTGATCACCACCCGGGGATGGTCCTTCATCACCTGCCGTGCCCGCGCCAGCCGGTCGGCCATCGGCGCCGGTTGCCGGGCCTTGAGCGGATTGCCCGGCGTCACCAGCCACCACACCCGGTCCAGTCCCAGCCGCTTCAGCGCCTCGCGCGTGATATGGGCGTGGCCATCATGCGCGGGGTCGAACGACCCGCCCAACAGGCCCACGACCATGCCCGGCACCGCACTGGGGAAGCCCTGACGCATCCTTGGGCCTCCTTCGCCCCCGGCGGGCATCTTTCGCGGGCGCGCCTTGGGGGAGTCAAGGGGAATTGGCCCGGGGCAGGGGCCGCAGCCCCGGGGTGCTGCCCCCGCGACCATTGGTTTCTTGAACCAATGGCGCAACCAATGGATCGCACCCGGGATATTTTCCGAGAGAGGATGGGGCTTGCTTGCTCGATATAGTTGACTAAGATCAGGTAAATTACCTGATTGAGGTCAAGGATGGATTCTGCCATCGCCCGTATCCGCCGCTTCAACCGCGCCGTCACGCAAGAGGCGGGGGCGCTGGAGCAGTCCTACCTTGGCCGGGGGCGGCCCCTTGGGGTGGCGCGGGTGCTGTGCGCCATCGCCCCCGAAGGCACCGAGCTTGCGGCCCTGCGCGCGGCGCTGGGGCTGGACAGCGGGCTGCTCAGCCGCCCCCTGCGCGGGCTTGAGGGCGAGGGGCTGGTGACCCTTGCCGCCGACCCTGACGACGCCCGCCGCCGC
>JACZKR010000024.1 GCA_014859945.1 Paracoccaceae bacterium
CCCGGCGGGCGAGAAGCGCCCGCCGGGGGCGGGGCGGGCGCTGGCCGGGCCTTTGAGGCCCGTCCGGTGAAGCTTGTCGATGACAGGAAGTGGCTCAGGCGATGGCCTTCGCCATGGCGCCCTCCATAGCGCGGCGACCACGCAGCCTACCGCTCCTGCGCCCTTGCCCGCAGCGCGATGATCACCCCGGCGGCGACGATCAGCGCCATGCCGCCCCAGGCCAGCGGCTCCAGATGCTCACCCCACAGCACCCAGGTCCAGAAGGCCGAGGCCGGCAGGATCATGTATTCCAGCACGCTCGCGCGCCCGGCATCGGTGATCTGATAGGCCCGGATCATCAGCCCCACCCCCAGAAGCGACCCCGTCGCCTGCACGAAGGTCCACAGCCAGAACGCGCCGTCCGGCCAGACCGGTCCGCGCGTCAGGAAATGCTCAGGCCCCGGCGGCACCGCCTGCCCCCACAGCGCCAGCACCGCCATGCCCACTGCCCCGATCACCCCCAGCGCCAGGAAGAAGCCGGCCAGCAAAGTCTCGGCCCGCTCGCCGGCGCACCATTCGCGGGTGGCGATGTTGCCCATCGCATACATCGCCCCTGCCGCCACCGGCAGCACCGCCGCCAGCGAGGCACCGGTCAGCGCCTGCGGCCCCAGGACCAGGATGACCCCCAGAAAGCCCAGACCCACCGCCGCAATCCGCACCGGCCCGATCGCATGGCCATAGGCGAAACGTGAAATCAGCAGCACGAAGATCGGCGCGGTGAACAGCCCCGCCGCCACGATGGCCACCGGCAGAAAGGCCAGCGCGCCGAAATAGATCACCATGGCCAGTCCGTGAATGGCCGACCGCGCCGCCACCGCCCGCAGGTTCCGCGGCCTCAGACGCAGCCCCAAAGGCAGCGCCACCAGCCCCAGCACCACCATCGCCATCGCCGTCCGGGTGAAATGGAACTGCCAGAGCCCCGCGTTCTGCGCGATCACCTGCACATAGTTGTCGGTAAACCCGATCACCATGGCATAGACGAAGATCAGACCGGCGGCGGCCAGCGTCCTGTCCTTGGTCGCGGTCATGAAATTCCCTCGCTATCCCCTTCCCATCTGCCCCGCGCGGGGCCAGACTGCCCGCCGGAAAACGACATGCGCGCAAGCATTTCCGGGGAGAGACGACATGGGCTGGCTGGCAGATGAATCGGGGCTGGAGAAATGCGCGGCGAACTACGCCGCCCTGACGCCGCTGTCGCATCTGGCGCGCGCGGCCGACCTTTTCGCCGGCCGCACCGCGCTGGTGTGGAAATCGACGCGGCTCAGCTATGCCGATTACGCGGCCGAAGTCAGCCGCCTTGCCTCGGCCCTTGCCGCCCGCGGCGTGCGCCCGGGCGAGGTGGTGGCCACCCTTCTGCCCAACATCCCCCAGCAGGCCATCGCCCATTTCGGTGTGCCGGCTTGTGGCGCGGTGCTGAACACCATCAACACCCGGCTGGATGTCGATACGGTCGCCTATATCTTCGAACATGCCGGCGCGAAGGTCGCGCTGGTCGATACCGCCTTCATCCCGCTGGCCGAGGCCGCCACCCGCCAGATGCACGGCCCCCGCCCCGAGATCATCGAGGTGGTGGACCACGGGTTCACCGCCACCGGCCCCCATTCCACCTGGGATGAGCTTCTGGCCGAGGGCGATCCCACAGCCGCGTGGCTGTTCCCGCAGGACGAATGGGAATCGCTGGCCATCAACTACACGTCGGGCACCACCGGGCGGCCCAAGGGCGTGGTCTATCACCACCGGGGCGCCTATCTGGCCACCACGGCGAACTGCATCGCCTGGCGCATGCAGCTTTTCCCGGTCTATCTGACCATCGTGCCGCTGTTTCACTGCAACGGCTGGTGCCACAGCTGGATGGTGCCGATGCTGGGCGGCACCGTGGTCTGCTGCCGCGACGTGACCGCCAAGGCGATCTATGATGCCATCGCCGACGAAGGCGTCACCCATTTCGGCGGGGCGCCCATCGTCCTGAACACCATGATCAACTGCAAACCCGAAGACCGGCGCGCGTTCTCGCATATCGTCGAGGTCTTTACCGCCGGCGCCCCGCCCCCGGCCGCAACGCTTGCGGCCTTTGAACCCTTGGGCTTCAACGTGACGCAGGTTTACGGGCTGACCGAAACCTACGGGCCGGCCACCGAATGCCTGTGGCAGCCGGGCTGGGACGACACCACCGGCGATGAACGCGCCGCGCTGAAGGCGCGCACCGGCGTGCGGATGGCGATGCTGGAAGGTGCCGAGGTGCATGACAGCCACGGCAACCCGGTGCCCCGCGACGCCCACCACCTGGGCGAGATTGCCATGCGCGGCAACATGGTGATGAAGGGCTACTACCGGAACCCCGACGCCACGCGCGAAGCCTTCAAGGGCGGCTGGTTCCGCACCGGCGATATCGCCTTCCAGCATGAGGACGGCTATCTGAAGATCACCGACCGCGCCAAGGACATCATTATCTCGGGCGGCGAAAACGTGTCCTCGGTCGAGGTCGAGGGCGCGCTGATGCACCACCCGGCGGTCAGCCTGTGCGCCGTGGTGGCCAAGCCCGATGACAAATGGGGCGAGGTGCCTTGCGCCTTTGTCGAGCTGAAGCCCGGCGCCGAAGTGACCGAGAAAGAGCTGATCGCCCATTGCCGCGAACGTCTGGCCGGCTTCAAGACGCCCAAGCACATCGTCTTCACCGATCTGCCCAAGACCTCCACCGGCAAGATTCAGAAGTTCGAACTGCGCGCGGTGGCCAAGCTGCTCTGAGCCGGCGGTTGTGGCCCCGGCGCGGCTGGGGTAACGTCCCCGAAACAGAAGGCGGAAGGCAGCAGGATGCCGCCCAGGACGGCGCTTCGCAAATATGAACGGCTGGAAAGCCCGGGCCTCTGGCGCGAAACCCCCGAGGCCCAGCGCCGCGAGGTCATCGTCGGCCTGCGTGAAGCCACGCTGATCCTGGCCGACCCCAAAAGCGAGATGGCGCTGACCCAGTGGTCGCTGCCCGCGGTCGAGCGGCTGAACCCCGGCACCCTGCCCGCGCTTTACGCCCCCGGCCCCGACGGCGTGGAAACGCTTGAGGTCGAAGACAGCGACATGATCGCGGCGCTTGATACGCTGCACCGGGTGCTGGAACGGCGCAAACCCCATCCGGGGCGTCTTCGCTGGGCCATTCTGGGCGCCTTCGCGCTGGCGGTGGTGGGGACGGTGGTCTTCTGGCTGCCGGGGCAACTGGTGGGCCATACCGCCGGCGTCCTGCCCGGCCCCACCCGCGCCGATCTGGGACAGGCGGCGCTGGCCGATCTGGCGCGGCTTTCGGGTTCGCCCTGCAAATCGGTGCCGGGCCGGCGCGCGGCGGCCACGCTGGCGGCCCGGCTTTTCCCCGACGACCCGCCGCAGATCGAGGTTCTGCGCGAAGGCCTGACCCATCCCGCCAACCTGCCCGGCAACATCCTGCTTTTGCCGCGCACGCTGGTCGAAGGCGCCGACGCGCCCGAGGTGATTGCCGGTCATCTGGTGGCCGAAGACCTGCGCAGCCATGTCACCGACCCGGTGCTGCCGCTGCTGTCCTACATGGGGCTGGCGGCGACGGTGCGGCTTCTGGCCACCGGCCATCCGGGCGAGGCGGCGATGGACGGCTACGGCCTGCGGCTGACCTCGGCCCCCGCGCCCGGCGCCCTGCCGGACGAGGCGCTGCTGGCGGCCTTCGCCAAGGCAAGGGTCGCCTCATCGCCCTATGCCTACAGCCTTGATCCCACGGGGGAAACCGTTCTGGGCCTGATCGAGGCCGACCCGTTTGCCGGCGCCCCCGCCGAACGGGTTCTCAGCGATGAAACCTGGCTGGAGCTTCAGGCGATCTGCACCGAGTGACCGGGCGCCGCCCGGTCAGCGGATGCCAGATCAGCGGATGCCCCATCACCGGATGAAAGCGTCGCCGAACCCGGCGCGGCGCACCATGCCCAGCGCCGCCTGCGCATCGGCGGCCGAGCCGAAGGGGCCGGCCAGCACGATCTGCATCGCCTTGCCCTTCGAGGTGATCTTCGACCGTGCCACCGGCAGTCCCGCCGCCTTCAGCCGCCCCGCCGCGCCCTCGGCATTGGCGGGCACGCCGAAGGTGCCGATCTGCACATAGATCCGCCCGCCCTTGGCGGCCGGTTTGGCCACCGGCGCCGTCGCCGATCCCTTGGTCGAGGTGGTGGTGGCAAAGGCCCCGCCGGTGCCGTTGTCACGCCCGTTCGAGGCGACGACGGCCACCTTCTTGCGCTTCTTGGGCTGCTCGCTGACCAGCCGTGCCGGCGTCTCGCGCGTCCAGACCTGATCCTGCTGGGCCCAGCCCTCGGCCGTGCCCTTGCCGCGGTTGGGGTTCAGCCGGTCATCCTTCCAGGCCAGTTCATAGCCCGCGGGCGGCGCCGGAACCTTCTCGGCCGGGGCCGGCGCGGCGGCGGCATAGTCGCCCATCCCGCTGGCCGCCGGAGAATTGCCGCCGCGCGTCACCGCCACCTGCGGATAGGTCAGCGACGCCCCCACGCCCGATCCGTCGGGATAGACCGGCGGCCGCCAGCCCGTCATCGTGCCGTCACCCCGGGTGCAGACCACGGCCGTCCCGCCGTTGCGCAGCCGCACCCGTTCGGCCACCGGGGCCGAGGTATAGCAGCCGATCTTGCCCTGCGGCACACCGTTCGACGCCACACGCTCATAGGTGCCGGCAGGCGGGCGGTCGGCATAGGGCGCGGGCGCCGCCGGCGTCGCCACAACCACCACCGGCGCCTTCGCCGCAGGGGCCTGCGCCTTGGGCGCGGCCGGCTTCACC
>JACZKR010000210.1 GCA_014859945.1 Paracoccaceae bacterium
GGGCGGGGTGGGCGTTTTCCTGTGGCTCTGGGCCGTGGTCCGGCGGATGCGGGGCGGCTGAAGACCGGCGGGCTGCGATGCGGTGATCTTGCCGCATTACCGCAGGGCGCGGGGGTTGCCGCCGCCTTGCCGGCTGGTGTAGAGGGTCTCATCACCGAAAAGACCGGAGTATGGGGCCATGGCAGGCCATTCGAAATGGGCGAACATCCAGCACCGCAAGGGCAAGCAGGATGCCATCCGCTCAAAGATGTTTTCCAAGCTGTCGAAGGAAATCACCGTCGCCGCCAAGATGGGCGACCCCGATCCCGACAAGAACCCGCGCCTGCGTCTGGCGGTGAAGGCCGCCAAGGCGGTGTCGATGCCCAAGGACGTGATCGACCGCGCGATCAAGAAATCACAGATGGGCGATGCGGCGGATTACACCGAAATCCGCTATGAGGGCTATGGCGCCGGCGGCATCGCGGTGATCGTCGAGGCGATGACCGACAACCTGAACCGCACCGCCTCGAACATCCGCAGCTATTTCACCAAGGCGGGCGGCAACATGGGGCAGACCGGATCGGTCAGCCACAGCTTTGACCGGGTGGGCGAGATTTCCTATCCCGCTGCGGCCGGATCGGCCGATGACGTGATGATGGCGGCGCTGGATGCCGGGGCCGACGACGTGGAAACCGACGAGGACGGTCACTGGATCTATTGCAAGGTCGAGGATCTGTCGGCGGTCTCGGACGCCTTGGAAAAGGCGCTGGGGGAATCGACCGAGTCGAAGCTGGTCTGGAAGCCGCAGACCCGCACCGAGGTTGATCTGGAAACGGCGCAGAAGCTGATGAAGCTGATCGACCTTCTGGAAGAGGATGACGACGTGCAGACCGTCACCCACAATTTCGACGTGCCCGAAGAGGTTGCGGCGCAGCTCTGACCGACGGGCCATCGGGCTCGGGCGGAGAAGGAAAGGCATTGCCTTTCCCCGCCCGATGCGACCAAGCCACCACAAAACCGTCCGCCAGACGCCATGACAGAGGCCAGCGCCTGACCCGGCGGGCGAGAAGCGCCTGCCGGGGGCAGGGCAGGCGCTGGCCGGCGGCCTTTGGGGCCACTGGCCGGCCAAGGGGCACCCGCAAGCGCGTGGCCAAGGCAGTGGCCTTGGCCAAGGAGGCGGGCAAGGGATTTGCCGCAAGTTCCCGCCGCCCGCCCGGTCAATCCGGCCGCTGTGGCGATTTTCCTTGCTTTATGGGACGAAAGGCCTCATGCGGGCGGGGCAAAGCTTCTTCTCTTTCGATCCTGTCCGCTTCGGCCCGCAGTCTCTCGAACTTGACGACACTGGGCCGGGCCACCGCGTGTTGCGGGTGGCGACATGACAGGAGACATCACGATGGCCAAGGGCACCGTGAAATGGTTCAACACCACCAAGGGTTTCGGCTTCATCGCGCCGGAAGGCGGCCAGAAGGACGTGTTCGTGCACATCACCGCGCTGGAACGCGCCGGTCTGCGCGGGCTGAATGACGGTCAGGCCGTCACCTTCGATCTGGAGCGTGACCGCAACGGCCGTGAATCGGCCACCAACCTGACGCTGGCATAAGCGCAAGGTTCGGCGCCCGGGCTGCGGCCGGGGGCGCCACGGAAATCGGCGGCGGGGGTGGCGAAAGCCGCCCCCGTTGTCATTCGGGCGGGTGCGCGCGCCCTATACCAGCGCCGCCGCCGCTGCCGCAC
>JACZKR010000211.1 GCA_014859945.1 Paracoccaceae bacterium
GCCGAAAAGCTCGGCCCGCAGCGCGCGGATTTCCTCGGCGTAGTGGCTGCGGATCGAGGGGTCGGTGATCCGGGCCAGAACGGCGCGCAGCGTCTTGTCCAGCCCCGCCCGGCGTTCGGGGCTGTCAAACACCCGGCCTTCGGTTTCCCGCTGCCACAGAAGCCGCACCATCGGCTGGGCTCCGTCCAGCACCTTCTGCATCGCCGAAGGCCCCTGCGCGCGGATCAGATCGTCGGGGTCCATCCCCCCGGGCAGCACGGCAAAGCGCAGGCCCTTGCCCGCCTCCAGCATCGGCAGCGCCAGGTCGATCACCCGCAGCGCGGCGCGGATGCCGGCCGTATCGCCATCCAGCGCGATGACCGGCTCATCGGCGATGCGCCACATCAGGCGCAGCTGATCTTCGGTGACCGCCGTTCCAAGGGGGGCCACCGCCGCCCGGAACCCCGCCTCGCTGAGGGCGATTACATCCATATAGCCTTCGGCCACGATCAGCGGCTGGCCCTTGCCCGCCGCCTCACGCGCGGGGGCGTGGTTGAAAAGGTTGCGGCCCTTGTCGAAAAGCTCGGTTTCCGGGCCGTTCAGGTATTTGGCCCGGGCGTTGGGGTCCATCGCCCGGCCGCCAAGACTGATCGCCCTGCCCCGGCCGTCGCGGATCGGAAAGATGATGCGGCCGCGAAACCGGTCATAGGGCGCGCCGCCGTCATCGGGCCGTGCACAAAGGCCCGCTGCCACGATCAGTTCGGGCGCGATGCCCTTCTGCGTCAGCGCCTGCAGCAACCCCTGCCGCTGATCGGGGGCAAAGCCGATCTCCCAGCGGTCCTGCGCGGCCTCCGACAGGCCCCGGCGGGCCAGATAGGCCCGCGCCTCGGCCGCAACGCTGGTCTTCAGCTGCAGGCGGAACCACTTCACCGCCTCTTCCATCACCTGCGCCAGCTGCGTGCGCCGGTCGGCCACCTGGGCTGCGCGCGGATCGCGGGCCGGCATCGGCATGCCCGCCTCGCGCGCCAGCACCTCGACCGCCTCCATGAAGCCGAGGTTTTCGGTTTCCTTGACGAAGGTCACCGCATCGCCCTTGGCGTGGCAGCCGAAGCAATAATAATAGCCCTTGCGGTCATCTACATGGAAAGACGCGGATTTTTCCTGATGGAACGGGCAAGGCGCCCACATGTCGCCCTTGCCCATGTTCGACTTGCGCATGTCCCAGGTGACCTTCCGCCCGACGACGGAAGACAGCGAGACGCGCGTGCGCAGCTCATCAAGGAAACCGGGCGGAAGACTCATGCCCAAGTTATCGGCCGATCCGCGCCCCGAGTCGAGGGGCAGGCGCCCGCCCCCCGCCCTCATCCTCTCTCCGGAAATATCCCGGGGGTGCGGGGGCTGGCCCCCGCCGCGCGGTCAGCCCAGCAGATCGCGGGCGATCCTGGCAAACAGCCGCACCCCCGGCGCGATCAGGTCATCGGGGAAGTCGTAATCGGCGTTGTGCAGGGCGGGGTGGGCGGTGCCGGCGCCCAGAAACAGCATGGCCGATTTCGTCGGCGCCGCGCCGAAGCGGCCGAAATCCTCAGACGCGCGCATCGGCTCACCGGCCTCATGCGGCATGCCCAGCGCATCCAGCGCCGCCTGCATCCGCGCCACCGCCTCGGGGTGGTTGACCGAAGCGGCGAAGTCGTCATGGGTCTCGAAGGCGACGGTCAGGCCATGGGCAGCGGCTTCGGCGCGGGCCAGCGCCTCGGCCCCGGCG
>JACZKR010000212.1 GCA_014859945.1 Paracoccaceae bacterium
GGCAATGGGTGGAGCTGGTGTGAAACGCGAAAGGGGGGCTGTCTGCCCCCCTCTTCCCGTTCCGGGCATTCACCCCCCGAGGATATTTTCCGAGAGAGGATGGGGGGTCAGGCGCGCATCCGCCCGCCATCGTCCCAGATCGGCGCCAGATGCACGGTGGCCGCGCGGCGTTCGCCGAGGATCTCGATCTCACAGGCCAGACCATCCTGAACCGCTTCGGCGGGCAGGAAGCCCATGGCCACCGACTTGCCCGTCCAGTGGCTGAAGCCGCCGCTGGTGCAGAAGCCCACCACCTTGCCCTCCAGCCAGATCGGCTCCCACGCCACCACATCGGCGCCGTTGGCATCGACCACGAAAGAGACGAGGCGGCGCTTCGGCCCGGTTTCCTTTTCGGCCAGCGCGGCGGTTTTGCCGATGAAGTCCTTGTTCCAGCGGATGAACTTGTCGAGCCCGGTTTCGGCCGGCGTATAGTCGGGCGCGAATTCGCGGCCCCAGCTGCCGAACCATTTGTCCAGCCGCAGCGACATCATCGCGCGCATGCCGAAGGGGCGCAGGCCGAATTCCGCGCCGGCGGCGGTCAGCACCTGCCACAGATGGCGCACCGACATGTGGTCGCAGAAGATCTCATAGCCCAGATCGGCGGTGTAGCTGACGCGCTGGACAAGGCATTTCGCCATGCCGACGGTCAGCGGCCGCACATCCATGAAGCGGAAGGCTTCGGCCGAGACATCGCTGCGGGTGACCTTGGCCAGAAGATCGCGCGCCTTCGGGCCGGCGATGGTGAAGCCCGAACGGCTGTCCGAGATATTTTCGACCGTCACGCCGTCTTCGAGATGGCTTTCGAACCAGCGCATGTGCCAGCCCTGCGCGCCATAGCTGGCGGTCAGCTGAAACTCGGTTTCCGACAGGCAGGAGACGGTGAAATCGCCGATGATCTTGCCGCTTTCGGCCAGCATCGGGGTCAGCGACAGGCGGCCCTGTTTCGGAATCGCACCGGCCATGATGCGGTTCAGCCAGTCGCGTGCCTTGGCGCCCTTGACCAGGTATTTGCCGAAGTTCTGCAATTCGTTGATGCCGACGCCTTCGCGCAGGGCGCGCACCTCGGCCGCCGTCGCCTCCCACGCGTTTGAGCGGCGGAAGGTCGGGGTTTCATAGCGCGGCTCGCCGGGCAGGGCGAAGTAGTTCACCACTTCCAGCCCGTATTGCTGGCCCCAGACCGCGTTCATGCCGTCGAAGATGTCGTACATCGGCGTGGTGCGGAAGGGGCGGGCGGCCGGGCGCTCCTCATTCGGGTAGCTGACCGAGAAGCGCATCTGGTAGTTTTCAATCACCTTCGGCACGGTGTAGCCGGGGGTCGTCCAGTTGCCGAAGCGCGACACGTCAAAGCCGCGCGGATCGCGTTCGACCTCGCCGTGGATCATCCATTGCGCAAGGGCCAGGCCCATGCCGCCGCCCTGGCTGAAGCCCGCCATCACGGCGCAGGCCGACCAGTAGTTGCGCAGGCCCGGCACCGGCCCGATCAGCGGGTTGCCGTCGGGCGCGAAGGTGAAGGGGCCGTGGATCACCCGCTTGACGCCGCTGCGCTCCAGCACGGGGAAGCGGCGGTAGGCGAAGTTCACGCTGTCTTCGATCTTGTCGAACTGCTCGTTCAGAAGCTCGTGGCCGAAGTCCCAGGGCGTGCCGTCAACCGACCACGGCTCACAGGGTTTTTCGTAGAAGCCGATGCACAGGCCCCGGCCTTCCTGACGCAGATAGCTTTCGCCGCCGGGGTCCATCACATGCGGAAACTCGCGGCCGGATTTCAGGATATCCATGATCTCGGGGATGTCGTCGGTCACCAGATACTGGTGCGCCATCGGCAGAAGCGGCAGGTAAACCCCCGCCATCGCGCCGATTTCCCGCGCCCAGAGGCCGCCGGCGTTCACCACATGCTCGGCGATGATGGTGCCCTTTTCGGTCACCACTTCCCAGCTTCCGTCAGGGCGGGGGTTGGTTTCCAGCACGCGGTTGTGCAGCACGATCTCGGCGCCGCCCATCCGCGCAGCCTTGGCATAGGCATGAGTGGTGCCCGAGGGGTCAAGGTGGCCGTCGAGCGGATCGTAAAGCGCGCCGATGATGCCTTCCAGGTTCACCATCCCGTCGGTGAACTTGTTGATCTCTTCAGGGCCAAGGATTTCGGTGTCCAGCCCCATGTAGCGGTGCTTGGCGCGTTCGGCCTTCAGCTGTTCGAAACGCGCCTGATTGTCTGCCAGCGTGATGCCGCCCACATGGTGCAGCCCGCAGGACATGCCGGTGATCGCCTCAAGTTCCTTGTAAAGGCGGATGGTGTAGCCCTGCAGCGCGGCCATGTTGGTATCGCCGTTCAGGGTGTGAAAGCCGCCCGCCGCGTGCCAGGTCGAACCCGAGGTCAGTTCCGACCGTTCGACCAGCATCACGTCCGACCAGCCCAGTTTGGTCAGGTGATACAGCACCGAACAGCCGACGACACCGCCGCCGATGACCAGAACACGGGTATGGGTTTTCATGGCGAAGACTCCTGTCAGCTTTGGCGCGACTTTGCGAAGCGGGGCCGCGCGCGGCATGCGCGTTTGCGACAGAATATGTCGCATCGGGGCGGGGGGCCGCGCGGCCCGCAAAAATGGCAGGGGGCGGGGATGAACCCCGCCCCGGTCAATTCAGGCTGTGGTGGTCAGGCGCCGGCCGTCACTTCTCGGGGATCAGCCCCTTCGGCGCAAAGCGCAGCACCACCAGCAGCACCACCCCCAGCGTCAGAAGGCGCATATGGGCGGCGGAATCCAGCAGGTGCGATTTCAGATCGCCCGGCGGCAGGCCTCGGGTGATCTGCTCCATCATCTGCGGGCCCAGGAATTCGACCGCCAGATACAGCCAGCCGATCAGCATGCCGCCCAGAACCGCGCCCCAGTTGTTGCCCGAGCCGCCGACGATGACCATGACCCAGATCAGGAAGGTAAAGCGCAGGGGCAGGTAGCTGCCCGGCGTGATCTGGCCTTCCATCGAGGTCATCATCGCGCCCGCCAGCCCCACGACGGCCGAGCCGATCATGAAGATCTGCAGGTGGCGCCATTTCACGTCCTTGCCCATGGCGGCGGCCGAAACCTCATTGTCGCGGATGGCGCGCACCATGCGGCCCCAGGGGCTGTTCAGCGCCCGTTCGCACAGCCAGATCAGCGCCAGAAGGACAAGGCCGAACATCGCGGCGTAAAGCAGCTTGACGAAGATGGTCGAGAAGGTGATCGCGTCAAAGCCGGCCCGGGTGACGAAATCGACATAGTCCGGGTGGGTCTGCATGTTGACTTCGTAAGGCACCGGCCAGGGCCGCGGCAGGTCGATCAGGTTCTTCACCCCGCGGTCCAGCCAGTCTTCGTTGCGCATGACGGCCACGATGATTTCGGCGATGCCCAGCGTGGCGATGGCCAGATAATCCTCGCGCAGGCCAAGGGCGATCTTGCCGATGATCCAGGCCGCACCCGCCGCCATCAGCGCGCCCACCGGCCAGGCCAGAAGCGAATTCAGGCCCAGCCCGCCGATATGGCCGGCCTGCGCGGGATTGTTCGCCTCGACCGCCACGACGGCGGGGTCAAGGATGGCGCGGTAGATGAAGAAGGCCACCACCAGAAACAGCGACACCGCCAGCAGCCGCACGCGGCCCTTGGGCAGGCGACGGTAAATCCAGATCGCCAGCGCCACCGCCAGCGCGCCAAAGATCAGCGCGCCCAGAATGCGCGGCCCGCCGGCGGCCCAGCCTTCGGGCACGCGCGGGGCCGAGACAAGGCCCACCGCCAGCCCGCCAAGCGCGACCGACCCGACGATCCCGGTCGAGAACAGCCCGGCATAGCCCCACTGGATGTTCACGCCGATCGCCATGATCGCCGACAACAGCGCCAGGTTCAGGATGTTCAGCGACAGGTTCCAGCTTTGCAGCATGCCCGTCAGGATGAACAGCAGCGCAAGACCGGCGAAGAGTGAGAGGTTGCGCGTCATCTCATTTCCCTCCGAAGATGCCCTGCGGGCGCACCAGCAGCACGACGATCAGGATCACGAAACTGACCGCCACCTTGTAGTCGGTGGACAGCGCCTGATAGAGCCCGTCCCCCAGCCAGCCGTCGGGCAGGATATATCCGGCGATCTTGCGCCAGGCCGAGGTGACCAGAAGCTCGGAAAAGGCGATGACATAGCCACCCACGATGGCGCCCAGCGGACTGCCCAGACCGCCGACGATGGCCGCGGCGAAGATCGGCAGCATCAGGCCGAAATAGACGAAGACCCGGAAGGACTTGTCGAGGCCATAAAGCGTGCCGGCGATGCAGGCCAGCGTGCCGGCGATGATCCATGTCACCATGACCACGCGGTCGGGGTTGATGCCCGACAACAGCGCCAGGTCCTCGTTATCGGCGTAGGCGCGCATCGACTTGCCGGTGCGGGTCTTTTGCAGGAACCAGAACAGCGCCGCCACGCACAGGATCGCCACCACCACCGTCACCGCCTGCGTGGTCTTGATCGCCAGCGGCTCGGCCAGACCGGTCGCATCGCGGAACACCTTGGGGTCCAGGAGGAAGCGGCTGCCGTCCGAGAAGTTCTTCTCGGACGTGCCGATGATCATGCGGACAAGGCCGTTCATCACGAACATGACGCCCGCCGAGACGATGACAAGGATGATCGGCTTCGCCCGTTGCCGGCGGTAGAAGCGATAGACCACCCGGTCGGTGCCGAGCACCATGGCGATGGTCACCGCGATGCCGAAGGGCAGGGCCAGCAGCGCCGTGGGCAGGAAGCCATCCGAGATTCCCATCGACTGGAACCACCAGGTGAACAGGATCACGAAGGCCGTGCCGAAGGCCATGGTGTCGCCGTGGGCGAAGTTGGAAAAGCGCAGCACCCCGAAGATCAGCGTGATGCCAAGCGCCCCCAGTGCCAGCTGGCTGCCATAGGTCAGCCCCGGCACGAGAACGAAGTTCGCGAAGGCCACGAAGGCGTTCAGAATATCCATGCCTCAGCCCCCCAGGAAGGAACGGCGGACTTCGGGGTCGGCCATCAGGGCCTTGCCGGTGTCGGTGAAACGGTTGGCGCCCTGCACAAGGACATAGCCCTTGTCGGCAATCTCCAGCGCCTGACGGGCGTTCTGTTCGACCATCAGGATGGAAATGCCGGTGCGCGCGATCTCGATGATGCGGTCGAAAAGTTCGTCCATCACGATGGGTGAAACGCCGGCGGTGGGTTCGTCCAGCATCAGCACCTTGGGCTGCGTCATCAGCGCCCGGCCGACCGCGACCTGTTGCCGCTGGCCGCCCGAAAGTTCGCCCGCCGGCTGATAGCGCTTCTGCTTCAGGATCGGGAACAGGTCATAGACCTGCTCCATCGTCCCGGCGATGCCGGTGTCGGTGCGGATGAAGGCCCCCATCTCAAGGTTTTCCTCAACCGTCATCGTGGTGAAGATGTTGTGGGTCTGCGGCACAAAGCCCATGCCCTTGCGCACCCGCGCCTGCGGGGTCAGCGTGGTGATATCCTCACCATCCAGCCGCACCGCCCCGCCGCGCAGCTTCAGCATGCCGAAGACCGCCTTCATGGCGGTGGACTTGCCGGCGCCGTTCGGGCCGACGATCACCGCGATCTGGCCCTTTTCGACCGAGATCGTGCAGTTGTGCAGAATGTCGACCGTGCCGTAGCCGCCGGTCATGCCATCGCCGATCAGGAAGGGCTCAGCCATGGCACGCCTCCGTTGCAGAAGCGAATTTTCGACGAAAATTCGGTGCCCGCGTTTTCGGCGAAAACGCGATGGCGGTGGGGTCAGCCATGGGCGGCCTCCTCTTTCACCTTGTTCTTCAGGCCGGTGCCCAGATAGGCCTCGATCACGCGCTCGTCGTTCTTGACCTCGTGAACGGTGCCCTGCGCCAGCACCTTGCCCTCGGCCATGACGATGACCGGGTCGCAGAGGCGGGCGATGAAATCCATGTCGTGTTCGATGACGCAGAAGGTATAGCCGCGTTCCTTGTTCAGCCGCACGATGGCGTCGCCGATGGTGTTCAGAAGCGTCCGGTTCACGCCGGCGCCGACCTCATCGAGAAAGACGATCTTGGCATCGACCATCATGGTGCGGCCCAGTTCCAGAAGCTTTTTCTGCCCGCCCGAGATATTGGCGGCCTTCTGGTCGGCCAGATGGCTGATGGTCAGGAAATCCAGCACCTCATCCGCCTTTTCGCGGATGCGCTTTTCCTCGGCGGCGACGGGGCCGCGGCGGAAGATGGCGTTCATCAGGTTTTCACCCGACTGGCGGGGCGGCACCATCATCAGGTTTTCGCGCACCGTCATCGAGCCGAATTCATGGGCGATCTGGAAGGTGCGCAAGAGGCCCTTGCCAAACAGCACATGCGGCGCAAGGCCGGTGATATCCTCGCCGTCCATGGTCACCGTGCCGCTGGTGGGCGGCAGGCGGCCGGCGATCACGTTGAACAGCGTGGTCTTGCCCGCGCCGTTCGGGCCGATCAGCCCGGTGATCGAGCCGGTGGCGATCTCCAGCGAGGCGCCGTCAACGGCCCGGAAGCCGCCGAAATGCCTGTGAAGGTTTTCGACCTTGATCATGTTTCCCCCTGTGCCGCCTTCGGTCCCGCGTGGCGGCGGGCGGCTTTACTTGTGGGAACGGCCCGAGGTCAACCCCGGGCCGTGCCTGTCCTGTGAACGGATCAGCCGATCAACGGAACGTCACCGTCTCATACTTGCCGTCCTTGATGACGAACTCTTTGTAGCGGCCGGCGGATTCGCCGGGGCCGATGAGTTCGACGCCCGAAGCGCCCTGATAGTCGATGTCGGTGCCGGCCGCGATCAGCTCCAGCGCCTTGCCCAGTTCGCCCGGCAGGATCGGCTCGCCCGGGGCGTTGGCCAGATCCATGATCTTTTCCTTGTACACCTTCGGATCGGTCGATCCGGCGGCATGCATGGCCAGCATGATCAGCGCGGCGGCGTCATAGGATTCCATCGCATAGGGCGAGGTGGCTTCGAACGGGGTGGCGTTGGCCTTGCCCATCTCGGTCAGGATCGCGGCGCCGGGGGCGTCCGACTGTGCAACCTGGCCGTAAGAGCCGTCCAGCGCCGGGCCGATGGCTGCGGGCAGGCTGTCGCCCACCATGCCGCCCGGCAGGCCGAAGGTCGAGAAGGCGCCGGTGTCGAGCGAGGCCTGGATGATGCCCTTGCCGCCCTGATCGAGGTAGCCCGCGACCACCAGAATGTCGCCGCCGGCCGCCGCCAGAGCGGCGACTTCGGCCGAATAGTCGGCCTTGCCGTCGTCATGCGCGGCGTTGATCGTCACCACGCCGCCCTTGGCGGTGTAGGCATTGGCTATGGCTTCGGCCAGACCCTTGCCGTAGTCCGAGTTGGAATAGGTCAGCGCGATCGACTTCACGCCCTTTTCCATCAGGATGTCGGCCATGATTTCGCCTTCGCGCGCGTCCGAAGGCGCGGTGCGGAAGAACAGGCCGTCGTCTTCGTCCGCGGTCAGCGCGGGCGAGGTGGCCGAGGGCGAGATCATCACGATGCCGTTCGGGCGGGCAACGTTCTGCAGCACGGCGCGGGTCACGCCCGAGCAGTCGGCACCGATGATGCCCTTGACGCCTTCGGCGGTGACCATCCGCTCACCGGCGGCCTGGGCGGCAGCGGCATCGACGCAGGTCGAGTCGCCGCGGACCGAGGTGAAGGTGTGGGCCGACTTGCCCGAAGCATTCACTTCGGCCATCGCCAGTTCGGCGGCGGCGGCCATGTGGCTGGTCAGGGATTCGATGGGGCCGGTGAAGCCGATCAGGATACCCAGCTTGACATCGTCGGCCGAAGCGGCGCCGGCGAAAGCCGTGGCAGCCACCGAGGCCAGAAGCAGTTTTTTCATTTTTCTCTCCCGTGTTGGATCGCAATCCTGCGCCAAGCCTAGAGCGGGCCTTGGCAAAAGAAAAGGCCGATCGCCCGCGGTCTTTGCCCGGCAGAGCGGCCCCGAAGTTCTAGGCGCTGCGGGGGTAATCTTCAAGCTTGAAATAACACCACCGGGAGTTGCCGGCCCGCCTTGCCGTGCTAGATTTGGCAGCGTCAGATGAGGTTGACGATGCCCCTGTTGCGCGCCTTTGCCGCCGTCGCGCTGATGATCGCGGCCCTGCCCGCAGGGGCGGGCGGGGTGGAAACCTCGGCCGGCCCGATGCAGATCACCCCGGTCGCGACCGGGTTTGATCAGCCCTGGGGGCTGGCCTTTCTGCCCGACGGCCGCTTTCTGGTGACCGAACGCGATGCGCGGCGGCTGTGGCTGCTGGATGGCGATGGCGGGCAGGCCCGTCACCTCGCGCCGGCCATCGCCATCGGCAATCAGGGCGGGCTGCTGGACGTGATGGTGCCGCATGATTTCGCCGAAACCCGGCAGCTGTGGCTGACCTATACCATCGAGCCGGGGGTGGGCCGGGCGCCGGTGCTGGCCCGGGCGCGGCTGTCAGCGGATGACGCGCGGCTGGAGGATGTGAAGGTGGTCTTCGTCGGCGCCGTGATGCCCGGCGGACGGCATTTCGGCAGCCGCGTGGTCGAGGCGCCCGATGGCAGCATCTTTCTGACGCTGGGCGACAGGGGCACCGGCCCCGGCGGCCTGCATGCGCAATGGCCCGAGCATCCCGAAGGCAAGGTGATGCATTTCACCGCCGATGGCCTGCCCGCCGACACCCCGGCGGGGGCCTTTCCCGGTATGTATTCGCTGGGCCACCGCAACCCGCAGGGCGCGGCCATCGGGCCGGACGGGGCGCTGTGGCTGGTCGAACACGGGCCGCAGGGCGGAGATGAGGTGAACCGGGTCGAAAAGGGCAGGAACTACGGCTGGCCCGTCATCACCTGGGGTGAGGAATATGGCGGCGGCGCCATAGGTGAGGGGCCGGTCAAAGAGGGGATGGAGCAGCCGCTGCACTACTGGGTGCCCTCGATCGCACCTTCGGGAATGTTGTTCTACTCGGGCGCACTGGTGCCGGAATGGAAGGGCGACATCTTCACCGGCAGCCTGAACAGCGATTTCATCAGCCGGCTGGACCCCGATACGCCGGCCGACAAGGGCTTTGCCGAGGAACGCATCGCCGCCGCCGAAACCGCCCGCGTCAGGGCAGTGGCCGAAGCGCCGGACGGGTCGATCTGGTTCCTGTCGGTGATCGACGGCGCGGTTTACCGGCTGGCGCCGTAGGGTGCGTGTTCACACGCACCGCGCCGGTTTCCCATGGTGCGTGCCGGCACGCACCCCACGCCTGCGCCGTCCCGCAGGCTGCGTGTTCACACGCACCACCCCCGCTCAGATCGACAGCCGCACGCCAATCCCCGGCGCGCCGGGCATGCCCTGGGTGCCGCGTTCGCGGTAGGGGGTGGTGTTGTAGTGGCTGCGGTAGCATTTCGAGAAATGCGACGGGCTGGCAAAGCCGCAGGCCAAGGCCACGTTGATCACGCTCATGTCGGTCTGCATCAGAAGGTTGCGCGCCTTCTGCAGCCGCAGCTCCATGTAATAGCGCTTCGGCGACCGGTTCAGGTAGCGGCGGAACAGCCGTTCCAGCTGACGGGTGGACATGCCCACCTCTTCGGCCAGATCGGCGGGTGACATCGGGTCTTCGATGTTGCCCTCCATCATCTGGATGACCTGGCTCAGCTTCGGATGCCGCACGCCGATCCGGGTCGGGATCGACAGGCGCTGGGTGTCCTGATCGGTGCGGATGGTGGAATAGATCAGCTGGTCGGCGACGGTATTGGCCAGATCCTCACCATGATCGGCCGCGATCACCTTCAGCATCAGGTCCAGCGATGAGGTGCCGCCCGCGGTGGACCAGCGGTTGCCGTCCATGACGAAGACCGATTTGGTCAGCCGCACATCCTCGAACTCTTCCAGAAAGCCGTCCTGGTTTTCCCAGTGGATCGTCGCCTTCTTGCCGTCCAGAAGGCCCGCCTTGGCGATGGTATAGGCGCCGGTGCAAAGCCCGCCCATGGTCACGCCGCGCCGCGCCTCACGCCGCAGCCAGTTCAGCACGCCGCGCGTCGTGGCGCGCTGCACGTCGATGCCGCCGCAGACCAGAACGGTATCGTCCCGCTCAATCTCATCCAGACCGATGTCCAGCCGGAAGGCCGCCCCGTTCGAACAGGACATGAAGCCGCCGGCCCCCGGCTCACCGGCCAGAACCCAGGTGTAAAGCGGCTTGCCCGAGACGCGGTTGGCGATGCGCAACGGCTCGACCGCCCCCGCAAAGGACAACAGCGTGAAGCGGTCCAGCAGCAGGAACACGAAACGCCGGACCGGCACGGCCTTGGCCGTCTGGGTGGCTTTGGGGGAGAGGCTTGACATCTTGCGACCTGAAAGCGTCGGATTCAGCGGATGGAAACTGAAAATCCGGCCTTCCGCAAGGGGGGGCTGCGGCAAAAAGCGCCCTTTGGCCCTTTGCATTCCTACGGTTTCTCCGTATATCCCCGCGATACCGCTAACGCAGGGGAGGAACCCATGACCAAGGGTTGGACAAAGTCGGACTGGCGCGCAAAGCCGCGGATCCAGATGCCCGACTATCCCGATACCGCCGCACTGGGCGCCGTCGAGGCGCAGCTGGCCAAGTATCCGCCGCTGGTCTTTGCCGGCGAGGCGCGCAAGCTGAAGAAGCAGCTGGCGCTTGCGGCCGAAGGCAAGGCCTTTCTGCTGCAGGGCGGCGACTGTGCCGAAAGCTTTGCCGAGTTCAGCGCTGACAACATCCGCGACACCTTCCGGGTGATGCTGCAGATGGCGGTGGTGCTGACCTATGGCGCCAAGGTTCCGGTGATCAAGGTCGGCCGCATGGCCGGGCAGTTCGCCAAGCCGCGTTCGGCCCCGACCGAGGTGATCGGCGGCGTGGAATATCCCAGCTACCGCGGCGACATCATCAACGGGTTCGAGGCCACGACCGAAGCCCGCGTGCCCGATCCGCAGCGCATGCTGCAGGCCTATACCCAGGCCGCGGCCAGCCTGAACCTGCTGCGCGCCTTCTCGACCGGCGGTTTCGCCGACATTCACCGCGTCCACTCCTGGACGCTGGGCTTTGCCGAGCATGACAAGGCCGAACGCTACCGCGAGATTTCCAACCGCATCGCCGATGCGCTGGACTTCATGAACGCGGCCGGGGTGAACTCGGAAACCGCCGACCAGCTGAGCCGCGTCGATTTCTACACCAGCCACGAGGCGCTGCTGCTGGAATATGAAGAGGCGCTGTGCCGCGTCGATTCGATCACCGGCCAGAACGTGGCGGGCTCGGGCCACATGATCTGGATCGGCGACCGCACCCGTCAGCCCGACGGCGCGCATGTGGAATTCTGCCGCGGCGTCTTGAACCCGATCGGCCTGAAATGCGGCCCCTCGACCACCGCCGAAGACCTGAAGGTGCTGATGGCCAAGCTGAACCCGGCGAACGAGGCCGGCCGGCTGACCCTGATCGCGCGCTTCGGCGCCGGCAAGGTGGGCGAACATCTGCCGCGCCTGATCAAGGCCGTGCGTGAGGAAGGCGCCAACGTGGTCTGGTCCTGCGACCCGATGCACGGCAACACCATCAAGTCGTCCTCGGGCTACAAGACCCGGCCGTTCAACGCGGTCCTGTCGGAAGTGCGTGAGTTCTTCGCGATCCACAAGGCCGAGGGCACCATCCCCGGCGGCGTGCATTTCGAGATGACCGGCAAGGATGTGACCGAATGCACCGGCGGCCTGCGCGCGGTGTCGGACGAAAACCTGGCCGACCGCTACCACACCGCCTGCGACCCGCGGCTGAATGCCTCGCAGTCGCTGGAACTGGCCTTCCTTGTCGCCGAAGAGCTTCAGGCCCAGCGGGACGAAGGCCGGCGCGTCGCGCTGTAAGCGGTGGCAAAGATCAAGGGGGCGGTCCTGCGGGGCCGCCCTTTTCCTTTGGAATCAGTCGCGTGAATGCACCAGCCGCAGCGCCGGGCGGCTGCGCGGCGGGGCGGGCACAAAGGGCACCGGCGGGGCTTCGGCCAGACCGGGCAGCGGCTCGGCAGGTTCGGTTTGCGGCATCGCCAGCGGCTCTTCGGCCAGACCCGAGATGGCAAAGCGGCGCGGGCAGCGGCCGATCTGGCCCTCGACGCACAGGCACCCCAGCGCCAGCCCCGGCTCATCACGGTTGCCGCAGACCGGCAACAGCAGCATCCGGCCGCGCAGCGCCGGGCGACCGATGCCGCGCTCGGCCTCCAACCACAGGTCCAGAACGGCGGGGGTGGTGAACAGCCCTTCCAGCGCCTGACCCAGCCGGGCGCGGGTGGCCGGCTCGAACAGCGCGAACAGCGGCATGCCCCGCACCTCCATCCCCAGAACCTCTTGCAACAGAGCGCCTGCCAGCCGCAGCCGCGCGATGCCGGGGGCGACCCGTTCGATCAGAAACACCTGTTCCAGTGCGCCCGACAGGCCGCGCGGATCAATCGCCTCGCGCCGGGGCAGGGCGGTGCCGTCGCGCAGCCCCTCCCAATAGGCGCGGACCTGCTGCAGGGGGGAATGAAGCGTCATCGTCTTGCGTTCCGTTCCGGGGAATGTCAGGTCCATCGCCGCCTCCGTGCCGCAGGGGGTATGCAGGTGCAAAGACTGGTTAATCCTGCTGCAACACCTGTTACCAATGTCTTAAGCTACACCCGTTGCCGCGGATTTGGCCGGAAATCTCGGCAAATGGTAAACACCTGAAGGAGCCGCCATGACCCTTTCGATGACCGGATTCGCCGCCCGCAAGGGGCAGGGGGCGGGCCACAGCTGGGGAT
>JACZKR010000213.1 GCA_014859945.1 Paracoccaceae bacterium
GTTCGGCCTGCGGCTCTGCGGCGGGGGCGGGCGGCGGCGCTTCGGGGCGATAGGCCGAAACCACCTCCCACGCGACGCGCTGAAAGGCCGCCGCCTGTTCTTCCGTGATTGCCGCATCGCGCGAGGGCCAGCTGCGCGTCAGCTTGGCCGGCAGGCCTTCTGGCGAGCGGCCGGTGATCGCCGCGGCATGGACCATGGCGATGAAGTAAAGGCACTTGCCGTTGGGGTGGATGTCATCCTCGAACAGCTGCCGAAGGTCGGTGATGCCGGGCACCTCACCCGCCGCAATCGCGCCGGACAGCGCCAGCATCGCCTGCCCGGCGGGGATCACCTGCACCGGCACGCCGCGCGCGGATGCCTCGGCCGCGATCCCTTCCCACACCGCACGATCCTTCGCCACACGTTCGGCCCAGGGCAGGTTTCGTTCGGGGTCGTCCTTCACCGGCTGGCCGGGGCCGGAATCAAGGCTGGGCCAGGTTTCATACAGGAACACCCGGACCGCCGGATTGGCCTTGGCCGCCAGCGCCGCCCAGCGGGCCACCTGACTGGCGCTGTCGCTGTGCTGCGCATGAAGGCCGACCGGCTGCGCCTCGGTCAGGATCAGCACATCGGTCGCGCCAAGGGCCAGCCGCGCCCGGCCGTCGACGCCCTCGGCCTCGGCCGCATGGTCCCAGTTGTAGCCAAGGGGGGCGCCGTTGATGATCTGCGCCTCGACCGCGGCGGGGCCGTCCATCCGCCGCAGCGCCTCTTCGACAAGGCCGGACAGGTTGGGGCCGACTAGGCTGTGCCCGACGAACAGGACACGGAAAAGAAACGCAAAGAAACCCATCTTACCCGACCGTTGCCGCCAGACCCGTGGCAGGATAGCGGGTGACGGTCTGCCAGACCACCTCTTGCAGCACGGGCGCCGCGGCATCGGGCGGCGGCAGGGCCGGGCTGCCATCGGCGCGGGCAAGCCGGTGGGGCAGGCCCGCGGGGTTGCGGTGATAGATCACCGCGAAATGCGCGCATGCCATCAGCCAGGCCCCGATATCGCCGAAATGGATCGGATCGGTGCTGCCGTCGGGCAGGCGGGCAAACAGGTCTTGGCGTGAGGTCAGGCCCGGAACCCGGCCCGCTTCGATGGCGCGGGCGGCGGCGGCCATCACCTGACCGCCGGGGATGACACGGATCACTCCCACATCCGGCGCGGCCATGGCGGGGGCCAGAACCTGCGCCTCCCACAGGCCCGCCAGATCGCGGTCAATCCGCTCCAGCCAGCCTTCGGGGTCGTCCAGCCTGTGCCAGGTTTCGTACAGATACAGCCGCACCGCCGGGTTGCCTGCCCGCGCCGCGCGCGCCCAATGCGCCAGATGTTCCGCGCTGTCATGCCAGCGGATCGCGTCGCGCAGTTCCACCATCTCGGTCACCACCACCGCGCCGAAATCGCCGCTGGCCAGCGCCCCGGCCGCATCGCGGTAGGCGGGATGGGCATTCTCAACCTCAAACCCCGGCACATCGCCCTTGCGGTGCTGGGCCAGCGAGGCGCCCCAGCCCAGCTGGCTGGCATGGTCATGCCCCGCCATCTGCGCCAGCATCGCCGGCATGTCGCGGCCCACAAGGCTGTGGCCAAGATGATAGGTCGCCAGCGGCCCGTCGGGTGGGGTCAGCGGCACGGCATGCAGCGCCGCCATCGCATCGGGGCCAAGCGTATCAGGCCCGCGCAACAGGCCCCAGCCCGCCGCCCCAACGGCCGCCGCGCCCAGTCCTGCCATCACGCCGCGCCGCCGCCACATCGCCGCACCCCGCATTTCCGCTGTTTCCTGCCCTGCGATCTGGTATCTGTCGCGCCGTCTGACCAGAGGGTCAAACCCGATATCGCCGAAGGAGAAGCCGATGACGCATCTTTGGGTCCGCGCCGAGCAGCGCCCGAATGAGGAACGTGTGGGTCTGACCCCCGAAGGCGCTGCGGCGCTGATCGCCGCGGGCATGCGCGTGACGGTGGAAAAGTCGTCGGTCCGGGCCATTCCGCTGGCGGGCTATGTGAAAGCCGGCTGCGAGATTGCCGAGGAAAACCTCTGGCCCCACGCGCCTGCCGACGCGATCATCTTTGGTCTGAAGGAACTGCCCGAAGACGGCACGCCCCTGACCCATCGCCACATCATGTTCGGCCATGCCTTCAAGGGGCAGCCTGCCGGACAGGTGTTGCTGCGGCGGTTCCGGGCGGGGGGCGGCACGCTTTACGACCTTGAGTATCTGGTGGACGATACCGGCCGCCGCGTGGCCGCCTTCGGCTATTGGGCGGGATATGCGGGTGCCGCCGTCAGCCTGAAATGCTGGGCGGCCCAGCAGCGCGGCACGATCTGCGGCCCGGTGAATAAGGCCGCCAGCAAGGCAGCCCTTCTGGCCGAACTTGATGCCGAACTAGATGGCTACGACTTGCCAAGCGCGCTGGTCATCGGGGCGCTGGGCCGCGTCGGCACCGGTGCCACCGACCTTTGCACCGATCTGGGGGTTGAGGTCACGCAATGGGACATGGCCGAGACCGCCTCGGGCGGGCCTTTCCCCGAAGTGCTGCAGCACGAAATCTTCCTGAACTGCATCCTGGCCCGCCCCGGCTGCCCCGTCTTCGTGCCGGCCAGCGCCAAGGCCGATCCGGCGCGCAAGCTGACGGTGATCGGCGATATCGCCTGCGATCCGACCTCGGACTTCTCACCGATCAAGGTTTACGACCGCGCGACCGACTGGGACGCCCCGGCCCTGCGTGTGGCGGAAAACCCGCCGCTGGATGTGACCGCCATCGACAACCTGCCCTCGCTGATGCCCGTGGAATCAAGCGAGGATTATGCGGCGCAACTCTTGCCCTCGCTGCTGACCCTTGCCAATCTCGACACAGGTGTCTGGGGCCGCGCCAAGGCCGAGTTTGACCGCCACACCGCCGGTATCTGAGGGAGAGACGAC
Source organism: Paracoccaceae bacterium (assembly GCA_014859945.1). Taxonomy (GTDB): domain Bacteria; phylum Pseudomonadota; class Alphaproteobacteria; order Rhodobacterales; family Rhodobacteraceae; genus Fuscibacter. The sequence goes on from JACZKR010000213.1 coordinate 2,941, forward strand.
ATGACCATTCACTGGTGCGGAACGGGGCTTTCCTCGGGGCCGGGGCTGCGGCGGCTTCTGGAGGCCGGGCGCAAGGTGGCGGTGTGGAACCGCACGCCCGACAAGGCGCGCGAGGTCGCGGGCGACCTGACCGACGACATCCGCGCCTACAGTCTTGAGGCGCTGACAGCAGCCCTGCAGCCGGGCGACATCGCGGTATCGATGCTGCCCGCCGATCAGCATGTGGCGATTGCCAGGGCCTGCCTGTCGAAGGGCGCGCATTTCGTTTCCTCAAGCTACATCGCGCCCGAGATGAAGGCGCTGGATGATGCCTTCCGCGATGCCGGTCTGGTTTCGGTGAACGAGGTCGGGCTGGACCCGGGCATCGACCATCTGATGGCGCATGATCTGGTGGCGCGCTACCGCGCCTCACCGGCCTACCACGCCGACAACGTGCTGAGCTTCCTCAGCTATTGCGGCGGCGTGCCCAAGATTCCGAATGCCTTCCGCTACAAGTTCAGCTGGGCCCCGGCGGGGGTGCTGAAGGCGCTGCGGTCGCCCTCGCGCTCGCTGCGGAATTTCTCGGAACTGCGGGTCAGCCGCCCGTGGGATGCCATCACCCGCTATGACGCGCCGCTGCCGCAGCCCGAAAGCTTTGAGGTCTATCCCAACCGCGACAGCTATCCGTTCATGCAGGATTACCGCTTTGACCCCGACTGGAAGGTGCGCGATTTCGTGCGCGGCACCATCCGGCTGAACGGCTGGGCCGATGCCTGGGCGCCGATCTTTGCCGAGATCGAGGGGCTGGAAGGCGCCACCCCGGCCGAGGTGGATGCCGCCCTGACCGCGCGGGCCAATGCGCTGCTGAAGGAAAACGCCTACGCCCCCGGAGAGCCCGACCGCGTGATCCTGTTCGTCAGCCTGAAGGCCGAACGCGATGGCCGCCCGGTGTTCCACGAAACCTGGGCGATGGATGCCTGGGGCGATGCCCGCGGCTCGGCCATGGGGCGGCTGGTGTCGGTGCCGGTGACGCTGGCCATCGAAGCGGTCGAAGCGCGCGAGATTCCGGTGGGCGTTCACGCCGCGCCGCATGACCCGCGGCTGATCGCCCGCTGGATGGGCGAAATCGGCAAGCTGGCGCAGTATCTGCACCGCATCAACCATCTGGTCTGAGGCCCGGCGCCCGGGTCAATTCCTGCTGATCGGCGTGGTCAAGGGTGACGGACCCGTGGCCACGCGGTAAGGTTGGCCGAAGCCCCGCGAACAGGGGCGCTGGGCAGGATCGGAAAAGGCATGGCTCGGGCTGGGCTTGGCAATCGGCTGGCGATGTGGCGGGCGTTGCGCGCCGCGCCCGCGCGCGGCTTTGTCTCACAGCCCGAACCGCGTTCCATCGGGCTTTTCGCGCGCGGGCGGCAGCTGCTGGCCGGCAATGTTCTTCTGGCCGGCCATTTGGCCGAAGCGCCGGGCACCCCGATCTGGGATCTGGGCGCCGATGTGCCGGGTTTCGCCGCCGAGGCGCATGGCTTTGCCTGGCTGGATGATCTGGCCGCCGTTGGCGATACCGCCGCCCGCAGCCGCGCACAGGACTGGGTCTGGGACTGGATCGCGCGGTTCGGTCCGGGGCGGGGGCCGGGCTGGCATCCTGACCTGACCGGGCGGCGGCTGATTCGCTGGATCAACAACGCCCCCTTCCTGCTGATGGGCCGTGACAAGGCGGCGGCGGATGCCTTCTTTCACCAGCTGACCGCGCAGACCCTGTTCCTGTCGCGCCGCTGGCAGCAGGCCGCCCCCGGCATCGCCCGGATCGAGGCGCTGACCGGCCTTTTGGTGGCCAGTCTTGCCCTGACCGGGATGGAGCGGCTGGTGCCCCCCGCCATTGCCGCGCTGGCCGACCATTGTGGGCGTGAGATTGATGCCGAAGGCGGCATTCCCACCCGTTGCCCCGAAGAACTGCTTGAGGTCTTCGTGCTGCTGACCTGGGCCGAACGCGCCTTGTCGGAAACCGGCCGCCTGCCCCCCGCCACCCTGATCGCCGCGCTGGAGCGGATGGCACCGGCGCTGCGGCTTTTGCGTCATGCCGATGGCGGGCTGGCGCGATTTCAGGGCGGCGGG
>JACZKR010000214.1 GCA_014859945.1 Paracoccaceae bacterium
TCTCTCTATAAATATCCCACGGGGGGTGCGGGGGGTGTGAAACCCCCCGCTTCCGCCCTGTCAGCCCTGCAGACGGGCCAGAATGCGCGCCCAGCTGCGGATGCCCTTGTGGAAGCATTCCAGGTCGTATTTCTCGTTCGGGCTGTGGATCTGGTCATCGTCGCGGCCGAAGCCGATCAGCATGGCATCCATGCCCAGTTCGGTCTTGAAATAGCCGGCAATCGGGATTGACCCGCCGCAACCGATGTACGAGGCGGGTTTCTGCCATTCCTCGGACAGGGCCTGACGGGCGGCTTCGAATGCCGGATCGTCGATGGCCATGGTCCCGGCGGGCGAGGCGCCGTGGTCATGGAATTCCGCGGTGCAGTCGGGCGGCAGCTGGTCGCGCACCCATTGGCGGAAGCTGTCGCGGATCGCCAGCGGGTCCTGCTGGCCGACCAGCCGGAAGGAAACCTTGGCATGGGCTTCGGCCGGCAGCACGGTCTTGAACCCGTCGCCGGTATAGCCGCCCCAGATGCCGTTGACCTCGGCCGTGGGCCGCGACCACAGCATTTCCAGGGGCGTCCGGTCCTGTTCGCCGGCCGGATGCGACAGCCCGACCGAGCCGAGGAATTTCTGGTGGTCGAAGGCCAGCGACTGCCATTGCGCGCGGATCGCGTCGGGCAGTTCCACCACGCCGTCATAGAAGCCCGGCACGGCGATATGGCCGGTCTCGTCATGCAGGTTGGCGAGGATGCGGGCCAGCACCCGGATCGGGTTGATGGCCGCCCCGCCATAGCTGCCGGAATGCAGGTCGCGGTCGGCGGCGCGGATGGTGATTTCCTCGCCCAGCAGGCCGCGCAGCATGGTGGTGATGGCGGGAACATGGTCTTCGAACAGCCCAGTGTCGCAGATCAGCGCCACTTCGGCCCGCAGTTCCGCAGCATTCTCGCGCATGAAGGGGATGAGCGAGGGCGACCCCGATTCCTCTTCGCCTTCCAGAAAGATGGTCAGCTTGCCGGGCAGGCTGCCATGCACCGCCTTCCACGCGCGGCACGCCTCGATGAAGGTCATCAGCTGGCCCTTGTCATCCGAAGCGCCGCGGGCGCGGATCACCTTGCCCTTGGGGCCGTCCTGCAATTCGGGGTCGAAGGGGTCGCGGTGCCACAGGTTCAGCGGATCGACCGGCTGCACGTCATAATGCCCGTAGAACAGCAGGTGCCGCCCGCCGCTGCCGCCATGGCCCACCACCATCGGATGTCCGGTGGTGGGGCGGCTGGCGGCGTTGAAGCCAAGGCCGCGCAGGTCTTCGGCCAGCCATTCGGCGGCACGGGCGCAATCGGCGCCGAAGGCCGGGTCGGTCGAGATCGAGGGAATGCGCAGAAGCGCCATCAGGCGGTCCAGCGCCTGCGGCAGGTCTTCGTCGATGCGGGCCAGAACGGCATCAAGGCTCATCACTCTCTCCATCTCGTGAACGGCGGGGGCAAGCCTAACAGGCGGGCGGGGACTGTCCAGAGCCGCCCGGCTGCGTTAATAGGCAGCAAAGTCAGGAGGCGGACCATGATGTTGCGTGCAGTGATGATGGCGGTCGCGGTGCTGGCGGCGGGTGCGGCGGCGGCCGATCCGCTGGCGGGGAAGGCGGCGAAGAAGGCGGTCTTCCCGGCCAAGGGCGTCGAGGTTGAGATCATCGAGGGCACCGGGCTGGACAAGACCATGGCCAAGGCGCTGGCGCTGGTGGCGCGCGATTATCCCTATTACGGCGCGGTGGCGATTGCGCCGGATGAGGAACTGCTGAAGTCGAAGGCCACGATCCTTGTCGGCAATTACCACACGGTCGAGGCGGCTTCGGCCAAGGCGGTGGCGGAATGCGACCGGCTGCGGCAGGGCGGCAGCCCCTGCGTGGTGGCGGCGCTGATCCGCCCCAAGGGCTGGAAGGCGCGTGACATCAGCCTGTCGGCCGCCGCAAGCGCCGCGCTGAAGGACAGCTATCCCGCCAAGGGCCCGGCGGCGCTGGCAATTTCGGGCGTGGCCGATTCCTGGGGCATCGCCACCGGCGAAGGCGCCGCCGAAGCCGCCGTGGCCGATTGCGCCGCCAAGCTGGACGGTGTGACCGACTGCGCCGTGGTGGTCGCCGACTGAAGCGCGGCGGAAAAGATGAATCGGGGGCGTCAAATTGCCCCCTTTGCCCGGGGCTTGATGCAGGTCAATGATGGATGGCCTTGCGAAGGCTAGACGAATCCCAGCCAAGGCCAGGAGAAGACGATGAACTACCAAGCCGCGCTCGACACCGCGTTGAACCGTCTGCATGACGAGGGCCGCTACCGCACCTTCATCGACATCGAGCGGCGCAAGGGCCATTTCCCGCAGGCCATCTGGACCAAGCCGGACGGGACCGAGAAGGAAATCACCGTCTGGTGCGGCAACGACTATCTGGGCATGGGCCAGCATCCGGCGGTTCTGGCGGCGATGCACGAGGCGCTGGATGCCACCGGCGCCGGTTCGGGCGGCACGCGCAACATCTCGGGCACCACGGTTTACCACAAGCGGCTGGAAACCGAGATTGCCGACCTGCACGGCAAAGAGGCGGCGCTGGTCTTCTCTTCGGCCTATATCGCCAATGACGCGACGCTTTCGACGCTGCGGGCGCTGTTCCCTGGCCTGATCATCTATTCCGACGCACTGAACCATGCCTCGATGATCGAGGGCGTGCGGCGCGGGGGCGGGGCCAAGCGCATCTTCCGCCACAACGATGTGGCCCATCTGCGCGAGTTGCTGGCCGCCGATGACCCCGCGGCGCCCAAGCTGATCGCCTTTGAATCGATCTATTCGATGGACGGCGATTTCGGCCCCATCGCGGCAATCTGCGATCTGGCGGATGAATTCAACGCGCTGACCTATCTGGACGAAGTGCATGCCGTGGGCATGTACGGCCCCCGCGGCGCGGGCGTGGCGGAGCGCGACGGCGTGATGGGCCGGGTGGACATCATCAACGCCACCCTGGGCAAGGCTTTCGGGGTTTTCGGCGGCTATATTGCTGCAGGTGCGAAGATGGTGGACGCCATCCGCAGCTATGCGCCGGGCTTCATTTTCACCACCTCGCTGCCGCCTGTTGTCGCAGCCGGCGCGGCGGCCTCGATTGCCTTCCTGAAGTCGGCCGAGGGGCAGAAACTGCGCGACGCACAACAGCTTCACGCCCGCATCCTGAAGATGCGGCTGCGCGGGCTGGGCCTGCCGATCATCGACCACGGGTCACATATTGTGCCGGTGCATGTCGGCAACCCCATCCATTGCAAGATGCTCAGCGACATGCTGCTGGACCAGTTCGGCATCTATGTGCAGCCCATCAACTTCCCCACCGTGCCGCGCGGGACCGAACGGCTGCGCTTCACGCCTTCGCCGGTGCATGATTCCGGTCAGATCGACCGGCTGGTGAAGGCGATGGACAGCCTGTGGCGCCATTGTGCGCTGAATCGCGCCGAGGCCAGTGCCTGATCACTTTTCCGCGTGTGCAGAATCGCTTGTCCTGTGTTAGCGAATGCTCAATACGAAGAAGCGGGTCGCCGGGGATGCGACTCATCAAGGCCAGGGACAAATGAGGCAGGCGGCATGATCGGGCGGAGGTCCAGAACTCCGGCGCCAGAAGCGGACAAACCCAAAGGGTTTGACGACTTCGAGCTTCGACTGGGTGATCTGATGCGGGGCGAACGCGCCACGCTTGGCAAGTCGCTGCTGGATGTCCAGCGCGAGCTGAAGATCAAGGCCACCTATATCGCCGCCATCGAAAATGCCGATGTCGCGGCCTTTGAAACCCCCGGCTTCATCGCGGGCTATGTCCGCAGCTATTCGCGCTATCTGGGGATGGACCCGGACTGGGCCTTTGCCAAGTTCTGCCGCGAGGCGAATTTCGAAGTGGCGCATGGCATGTCTGCCGCCGCCTCGTCGGTGACGCTGGCCGCCAAGCGCGCCCGCAAGACCGAAGAGGGCCGCGACCCGATCGCCCATCCGCCGGTGTCCTTCACGCCCCTTGGCGAAAGCTTCCTGTCGCGGATCGAGCCGGGGGCCGTTGGTTCCATGGCCGTGCTGATCGCGCTGATCGGGGCCATCGGCTATGGCGGCTGGTCGGTGTTGCAGGAAGTGCAGCGCGTGCAGCTGGCGCCGATTGATCAGGCCCCCGCCGTGGTGGCCGAGATTGATCCCCTGGGCAATATTGACGGCGCCGCGCCGCTGGTGCGCTCGGCGCCCGAGACGCCCGAAGAACTGGCCGCCGCCGAAGCCGCCGGCGCCACGCCCGATCCGCTGGACCGCCTTTACCGCCCGCAGGCGCTGGAAGTGCCGGTGATGACCGCGCGCGACGGCCCGATTTCGGCCATCGACCCGCGCCAGAACCCCGCCATGGCCTCGGCCGTGGATGCCGCCGTGGATGAGGCGCTGACCGAAGATACCGTGCAGGTCGTGGCCGATGCCCGTCCGGGGGTAGAACTTCTGGCGGTGCGGCCGTCCTGGGTGCAGGTGACCTCGGCCGACGGAACCGTGCTGTTTGAAAAGATCCTCGATTCGGGCGAGCGCTATTCGGTGCCGCCGATTGAGCAGGGCACGCGGCTGCGCGCCGGCAATTCGGGCGCGGTCTATTTCCTGGTGAACGGCCAGACCTACGGGCCTTCGGCCACCAATGGCTCGGTCGTCAAGAACGTCGATCTGGGGGCCGAGGCGCTGATGGCATCCTACAAGCCCGCCGACGCGGCTGCCGATGCCGAACTGGCGCGGTTCATGGCCGACGCCGGCGGCGCCGTCGCCGCCGACTGATCTTCACGAAAGCGCGCGCGGCCCCGGCGGCATTGCCCCGGGGCCTTGGCACGTCTATCTAGGGCTGACCGCGAAGGAGCCTGCCATGACCCACAATCCGATCCGCCCCTGGCGCAACATCGAACGCCGGGTCAGCCGTCAGATCCGGGTGGGCAAGGTGCTGGTGGGGGGCGATGCGCCGATCTCGGTGCAGACCATGACCAACACGCTGACCCATGACGTGAAGGCGACGCTGGAACAGGTGCAGCGCGCCGCCATCGCCGGGGCCGATATCGTCCGCGTCTCGACCCCCGATGTGGAAAGCACCGTCGCGCTCCGCGAGATTTGCCGCGAAAGCCCGGTGCCGATCGTGGCCGACATCCATTTCCACTACAAACGCGCGATCGAGGCGGCCGAGGCGGGCGCCGCCTGCCTGCGGATCAACCCCGGCAACATCGGTGACGCCAAACGGGTGGCCGAGGTGGTGAAGGCCGCCAGGGACCACGGCTGTTCCATCCGCATCGGGGTGAATGCCGGGTCCTTGGAAAAGCACCTTCTGGACAAATATGGCGAGCCTTGCCCGGATGCCATGGTGGAATCCGGGCTGGACCATATCAAGCTGTTGCAGGACAACGATTTTCACGAATACAAGATCAGCGTGAAGGCGTCCGATGTCTTCATGGCCGCCGCCGCCTATCAGCAGCTTGCCGTGGCGACCGATGCGCCGATCCATCTGGGCATCACCGAGGCGGGGGGGATGATTTCCGGCACGGTGAAATCGGCCATCGGGCTGGGCAGCCTCTTGTGGTTCGGCATCGGCGACACGATCCGCGTTTCGCTTTCCGCCGATCCGGTGGAAGAGGTGAAGGTGGGCTTCGAAATCCTCAAATCCCTTGGCCTGCGGACGCGGGGGGTGCAGATCATCTCGTGCCCGTCCTGCGCGCGGCAGGGGTTCGACGTGATCAAGACGGTCGAGGCGCTGGAAAAGCGGCTGGAACACATCAAGACGCCGATCAGCCTGTCGATCATCGGCTGCGTGGTGAACGGCCCGGGTGAGGCGCTGATGACCGACATCGGCTTTACCGGCGGCGGGGCAGGCAGCGGCATGGTCTATCTGGCGGGCAAGCAAAGCCACAAGACCGGCAATGCGGGTATGATCGACCACATCGTCGAACTGGTGGAACAGCGCGCGGCCGAGATCGAGGCGGCTGAAGCCGCGCAGGCGGCGGAGTAGCGCCAGAGCGGAGCCTTCAAAGGCTCCGCACCGGTTTCTTCGAAGAAACCGGGCCAGATCCTTTGAAGGATCTGGCGCCCCCGTCAGCCGTCGGCGCGGGTGGCGGCGACCATCTGCTTCATCGCGTCCAGGGGCACATAGCCGCGCAGAAGCTCATCGCCCATGATGAAGGTGGGGGTGCCGGAGATCGCCAGCTGGTTGGCGATTTCGTGGTTCGCCGCGATGACCGCCGTCACCTCATCGCTGCCCATCCGCGCCAGAACCGGTGCGGGGTCCAGCCCCAGATCGCCGGCCAGCGCGCCCAGCGTCGCCGCGTCGGGGCTGCCGCGCAGGCCGATCAGCGCGTCATGCGCCTTCTTGTAGGCCTCGGCCCCGTGCAGTTGCAGGACGGCGATGGCAAAGCGGGCCGAGGCCATGGATTCCTCGCCCAGAATCGGGAACTCCTTGACGACAAAGCGGATATTTCCGTCGCTGTTCACCAGTTCCTCGACCTCGGAGAAGGCCTTGCGGCAATAGCCGCAGCGGTAGTCCATGAATTCGACGATGGTCACATCGCCTTCGGGATTGCCGCCGACCCAGCTTGCCGGGTCGTTGAAGATCGCGTCGTGATACTGGGTCAGCATCTGGGCATCGCGTTCGACGGCGGCCTGCTGTTCGCGGGCGTTCAGCACGTCCATCGCCTCGATCAGCACCTCGGGGTTTTCCAGAAGGTAAGCGCGCACCTCGTCGCGGAAGGCCTGACGCTCGGCCTCGGTCATCTCGCCCGCCTCCGCGGTGGTGGAGAGCAGGGCCAGCGACAGGGCGGCAAGGAAGGGACGCATGGAATACCTCGGTCTGACGCGGGCTTGACCTTGGCGGCCCGCAGGGGAACATGGGGGCGGACTGTAGAGGCGGGCGGATGCGAAGATCAAGGCGGGGTGAGGTTGATCCCTTCATCGTGATGGATGTGATGGAGGAGGCCCGGCGGCTTGAGGCCGCGGGCAAAAGCGTGATCCACATGGAGGTGGGCCAGCCCGGGACCCCGGCGCCAGAAGGGGCGCGGGCGGCACTGGCCCGCGCGCTGGATGCGCCTTTGGGTTACACCGTCGCGCTGGGTCTGCCCGCGTTGCGGGCCGGCATCGCGGCGCTTTACCGCAGGTGGTATGGCGTCGATCTGAACCCCGACCGGGTGGTGGTAACGGCGGGGTCGTCGGGGGCCTTCATCCTGGCCTTCTCGGCGCTGTTCGATGCGGGCGACCGGGTGGGGCTGGGCGAGCCGGGCTATCCCAGCTACCGCCAGATCCTGCGCGCGATGAGCCTTCGGCCCGTGGGCATTCCCGCGGCGATGGAAAACCGCCTGCAACCCGTGCCCGCCGATCTGGAAGGCATCGACATGCAGGGCCTGATCGTCGCCAGCCCGGGCAACCCCACCGGCACCATGCTGGACCATGCCCATCTGGCGGCGCTGATCAGCCATTGCGAAGGCCATGGCATCAGCTTTGTCTCGGATGAGATTTATCACGGCCTGCATTACGGCGACCGCGCGGTTTCGGCGCTGGAGATCACCGATCAGGCCTATGTGATCAACTCGTTCTCGAAATATTTCAGCATGACCGGCTGGCGGCTGGGCTGGATGGTGGTGCCCGAGGATCACATCCGCACCGTGGAACGGCTGGCGCAGAACCTGTTCATCTGCCCGCCCCATGCCAGTCAGGTGGCGGCCCTTGCCGCGCTGGACTGCGTGGATGAGCTTGAGGCCAACCGCGCCACCTATGCCGCCAACCGCCGGCTGATGCTGGACGGGCTGCCGAAGGCCGGGTTCACCCGCATCGCGCCGCCGGACGGGGCCTTCTATGTCTATGCCGATGTGTCGGACCTGACGAATGACAGCCTGTCCTTCGCCCGCGAC
>JACZKR010000003.1 GCA_014859945.1 Paracoccaceae bacterium
GTTCCACCTGCACCCCGATGTGGACGCCGCGCTGGACCTTGGCGGCACCGCCGTATCGCTTGCCCTGAAAAGCGGCGAGATTTGGGTCTTCCGCCATTCAGGCGGCGCCGAGATGCGGATCGAACCCGGCGTCTATCTGGAAACCGGGCGGCTGAAGCCCCGGCCGGCGCGGCAGATCGTCCTTTCTGCACGCGCGCTGGCCATCGAGACCGCCTTGGGCTGGACCTTGGCGAAGGCGCAGGATACTCCGCTGGCCATCCGCGACCTGGACCGGGACGATCTGCCGGTCCCCCTGTGACGCAAGGGCAGACCATGACCAATCTCGTCCCCATCGGCCGTGCGCTGATCTCTGTTTCCGACAAGTCCGGCCTTCTTGACCTCGCACGCGCCCTGCATGCGCAGGGGGTCGAGTTGATTTCGACCGGCGGCACTTCGGGCATGCTGCGCACGGCGGGGCTGCCGGTGCGCGATGTGTCTGACGTGACGGGTTACCCCGAGATGATGGACGGCCGGGTGAAAACGCTGCATCCGGCGGTACATGGCGGCCTTCTGGCGCTGCGCGATGATGATGAGCATCTGGTGGCGATGGCCGCCCACGGGATTGAACCGATCGACCTTCTGATCGTGAATCTTTACCCGTTTGAGGAAACCGTGGCCAAGGGCGCCGATCACGCGACCTGCATCGAGAATATCGACATCGGCGGCCCTGCGATGATTCGGGCCGCATCCAAGAACCACAGGTTTGTCGCCGTGGTCACCGATCCCGCCGATTATGCCGGGCTGCTGGACCAGATGAAGGCGCATGACGGGGCGACGACGCTGGCCTTCCGCCAGAAGCTGGCGCTGACCGCCTACTCTCGCACCGCCGCCTATGACACCGCCGTTTCCACCTGGCTGGCCGGTGAGATCAAGGAACCCGCCCCGCGCTATCGCTCTTTCGCGGGCAAGCTGGCGCAGACCCTGCGCTATGGCGAGAATCCGCACCAGAAGGCCGCCTTCTATACCGACGGCAGCCGCCGCGAAGGGGTGGCGACCGCCCGGCAATGGCAGGGCAAGGAACTTTCCTACAACAATATCAATGACACCGACGCGGCCTTTGAATTGGTGGCCGAGTTCACCCAAGGCCCGGCCTGCGCGATCATCAAGCACGCCAACCCCTGCGGCGTGGGGCAGGCGGGCAGCCTGAAGGACGCCTATCTGCGCGCTTATCACTGCGACCAGACCTCGGCCTTTGGCGGGATCGTGGCGCTGAACCAGCCGCTGGATGCCGAGACGGCGGAAGAGATCGTGAAGATCTTCACCGAAGTCGTCATCGCCCCGGGCGCGAGTGACGAGGCGAAGGCGATTTTCGCGGCCAAGAAGAACCTGCGCCTTCTGACGACCGCCGCTCTGCCCGATCCGAAGAAGGGCAATTTGGCCTTCCGTCAGGTCGCGGGCGGCTTTCTGGTGCAGGATTCGGATGTGGACAGCATCACAGTGGCCGATCTGAAGGTGGTGACCAAACGCGCGCCGACTACGGCGGAACTGGCCGATCTTCTGTTCGCCTGGAAGGTCGCGAAGCATGTGAAGTCCAATGCCATCGTCTATGTGAAAGACGGGGCGACGGTGGGGGTGGGCGCGGGCCAGATGAGCCGGGTCGACAGCACCCGGATCGCCGCCCGCAAGGCCGAAGACATGGCACAGGCGCTGGGCCTGCCCGGGCCGCTGACCAAAGGGTCGGTTGTGGCGTCGGATGCCTTCTTCCCCTTCCCCGACGGCCTTCTGACCGCGGCCGAGGCCGGGGCTGTGGCGGTGATCCAGCCGGGCGGCAGCATGAACGATCAGGCGGTGATCGACGCGGCCGATGCGGCCGGGCTGGCCATGGTCTTCACCGGCCAGCGCCATTTCCGGCACTGAAATGCGGCGGCTTGTCCTTGCCGGCGGCATCACATTTGCCGCCGATCAGCTGTCGAAACTTGGGGTGATTCACCTTGTCGGCCTGCGTGAGCGGGGTGAGGTGGATGTGATCGACCCGCTTCTGAACTTCCGCTGGGCGGAAAACCGGGGCGTCAACTTTGGCCTTCTGTCCAATGATGCCGAACTGACGCGCTGGGCGCTGATCGCGCTGGCTCTGGCCATCTCGGCCTGGGTGGTGATGTGGGTCCGGCGCGAGGCGATGGGCCGCTGGGCCGAGATTTCGGCGGGGCTTCTGGTGGGCGGGGCGCTGGGCAATGTGGTGGACCGGCTGGCCTATGGCTATGTGGCCGATTTCCTGAACATGTCCTGCTGCGGCATCGAGAATCCCTTCTCGTTCAACATCGCCGACATTGCGATTTTCGCCGGGGCGATCGGGCTGGTGCTGTTTGCCGGCAAGCCTTCGGGCAAGGGCCGGCCAACCCGCCGAAAGACCCCGTGACGCGGGCCGGGCAATCGGCTAAGACGGGCTGGACGAAGTATCGGAGGCAGCAGGCATGAAGGCGGCACGGGTAATTCTCGCGGTTGCGGGTGTGGCCATGTTGTCGCTTGCGGCATGCGGAAAGGGCGACCGCCCGCCGATCCTGATGAACGTCAAATCCGACAGCGACGGTCCGGATGAATTCACCATCCTGCCGGCCAAGCCGCTGGAATTGCCCGAAAGCCTGACCGACCTGCCCGACCCGACGCCGGGCGGCGCCAACCGCACCGACCCGACGCCGAACGACGATGCCATCATCGCGCTGGGCGGCAATCCGGCCAAGGCCGGCGGCATTCCGGCGGCGGATACGGCCCTTTACAGCCGCGCCGCGCGCTATGGTGTCGACAGCGGCGTCCGTCAGACGCTTGCCAGCGAGGATCTGGAATTCCGCCGCAAGAACAACGGCCGGCTGCTTGAGCGGATGCTGAACGTCAACGTCTATTTCAAGGCCTATGCCAAGATGGCGCTGGACCAGCACAAGGAACTTCTGCGCTGGCGCAAGGCGGGCGTGCGCACGCCCTCGGCCCCGCCCCGGCAGGACAAAGAGTGACTTCACTTTCGCGCGGGCGGCCTTGCGCTTGCGCCCCCCTCGGCTAGCTTGGGTGCAAACCGGCCCAAGAGATCCGGCCAACCGGGGAAGACCATGCACCGAAGCCTGACCGCCGCCTGCCTTCTGGCCCTTGCCGGGCCTGCGCTGGCCGATGATGTGACGACCTTCACCCTGGAAAACGGTCTGGACGTGGTGGTGATCGAAGATCACCGCGCCCCCGCCGTGACCCAGATGGTCTGGTATCGCATCGGCGCCGCGGACGAACCTCCGGGCCATTCCGGCATCGCCCATTTTCTGGAACACCTGATGTTCCAGGGCACCGACGACATGGCCGAAGGCGCCTTTTCCGCCACGGTCGAGGAAAACGGCGGCACCGACAACGCCTTTACCAGCTGGGATTATACCGCCTACTTTCAGCGGGTTGCGGCCGACCGCCTGGACCTGATGATGAAGATGGAGGCCGACCGCATGCGCGACCTTCAGCTGACCGAAGATGACGTGACGACCGAACGTCAGGTGATTCTGGAAGAACGCAGCCAGCGCACCGACGGCGACCCCGGCTCGCTTCTGAATGAACAGATGGCGGCGGCGCAGTTCATGAACCACCCCTACGGCATTCCCGTGATCGGCTGGCGGCATGAGATGGCGGCGCTGTCGCGGCAGGATGCGCTGGACTTCTATCAGGCCAATTATGCGCCGAACAACGCCATCCTGATCGTCGCCGGCGATGTGCAGCCCGATGAGGTGCGCGCGCTGGCCGAAAAGCACTATGGCCCGCTGGCGCCGTCTGACCGGATCAAGCCGCGCGAACGCCCGCAGGAACCCCCGCAACTGGCCGAGCGGCGTCTGGCGATGCAGGACGAACGGGTGTCGGAGCCCTATCTGGTGCGCAGCTACCTTGCGCCCGAACGCAACACCGGCGATCAGCGCAAGGCCGCCGCCCTGACCATTTTGGCCGAGCTTCTGGGGGGTAACCAGACCAACTCAGTCCTTGCCCGCAATCTGCAGTTTGACCGGCAGGTCGCCGTCTGGTCTGCCGCCTTCTATGACGGCACCTCGGTGGACCCCGACACCTTCGGCCTTTACGTCAGCCCAGTGCCCGGCGTCAGCCTGGCCGATGCCGAAAAGGCGATGGATGAGGTGATTGCCGGCTTCCTCGTATCCGGCCCCGACCCCGCGCAGTTCGCCCGCATCAAGACCCAGGTCCGCGCGGCGGAAATCTATGGCCGCGACAGTGCCGGCGGTCTGGCGCGGCTTTATGGTCAGGCGCTGTCGGTCGGGCTGACGGTGCAGGATGTGCAGGACTGGCCCGAAATCCTGCAATCCATCACTGAGGATGAGGTGATGGCCGCCGCGCGTGAGGTGCTGAACCGTGACAATGCCGTGACCGGCTGGCTGACCCCGCCGCAGGAGACCGCCCAATGACCCTGTTCCGTGCTGCGCTGATCCTTGTGGCGCTTGCCCTGCCCGCGCGGGCCGAAATCGCCATTCAGGAAGTCACCTCGCCGGGCGGCATCAAGGCCTGGCTGGTCGAAGACCACAACATTCCCTTCACCGCGCTGGAAATCCGCTTTCAGGGCGGCCAGTCGCTGGATGCGCCCGGCAAACGCGGCGCCGTCAACCTGATGACCGCGCTGATCGAGGAAGGCGCGGACCAGATGGATGCGCAGGCCTTCGCCGCCGCGCGCGACGATCTGGCGGCGCAGCTTGGCTTCGGTTCAGATGTCGATGGCATCTCGGTTTCGGCCCAGTTCCTGACGGAAAACCGCGACGCTTCGGTCGCGCTCTTGCGCGCGGCGCTGGTGAACCCGCGGTTTGACGCCGATGCGGTGGAACGGGTGCGCGGGCAGGTTCTGGCCAACCTGCGGGCCTCGGAGCAGGACCCGGGTGAAATCGGCTCAAAACTCCTGATCGCGCGGTCCTTTGGCGATCACCCCTATGGCAGCCCGGGCGACGGCACGATTGAAAGCGTTACCGCCCTGACCCGCGATGACATCGTGGCGGCCTGGAAGGGCAGTCTGGCGCGCGACCGCGTCTATGTCGCGGCAGCGGGCGACATCACCGCCGAAGAACTGGGCCGGGTGATTGATCAGGTGCTGGGCGACCTGCCCGCCACCGGCACGCCGCGCCCGGGCCGCGCCACGCTGAACGACGCAGGTGGGGTGGCGGTTGTGCCCTATCCCGGCCCGCAATCGCTGGTCCTGTTCCAGCAGAGCGGCATCCGGTTTGACGACCCCGACTACTTCGCTGCCGTGTTGCTGAACGAGATCCTCGGTGGCGGTCGTTTCTCGGCCAGGCTGATGACCGAGGTGCGCGAAAAGCGGGGCCTGACCTATGGCATCGGCACCGGCCTTGCCAGCTATGATCAGGCCGAAACGCTGGTCGGTCAGTTTCAGGCCGGCAATGACAAGGTCGCCGAAGCGATCGACGTGGTGCGCGCCGAATGGGCCAGGGTGGCCGCCGAAGGCGTGACGGCGGATGAACTGGCCAAGGCGAAGACCTACATGACCGGGTCTTACCCGCTGCGGTTCGACGGCAACGGCACCATCGCCTCGATCCTGGTCGGCATGCAGATCATGGGCCTGCCCACCGACTATCCGCGCACCCGCAACGACCGCGTCGATGCGGTAACGCTTGAAGATGTGAAGCGCGTCGCGGCACGGCTGATCAGGCCCGACAACCTTTTCTTCGTGGTGGTCGGCAGCCCGGTGGGCGTCACCGCCACCGAATAGGGGAAAACGGGAACATACCCTTCCCCGAATCTGACCCGCCTGCTACAGATGGGGGCATGACCCTTCATGCCCCCAACATAGCGGATGCCGGCCGCCCGGTGATCCGCCCGCTGGACGAAGCGGCGATCAACCGTATCGCGGCGGGCGAGGTGGTCGAACGCCCGGCCAGCGCCGTCAAGGAACTGGTGGAAAACGCGCTGGATGCCGGCGCGCGGCGGATTGCCGTCGATTATGCGGCGGGCGGCAAGGTGCTGATCCGCGTCACCGACGACGGCTGCGGCATGACGGCAGCCGATCTGCCGCTGGCCGTTGCCCGCCATGCCACGTCAAAGATCGACGGCAGCGATCTGCTGGACATCCGCAGCTTCGGTTTCCGGGGTGAGGCGCTGGCCAGCCTTGGCTCGGTCGGGCGGCTGGTGCTGACCAGCCGGGCCGAAGGGCATGAGGCCGCCCAGCTTGCCGTCAACGGCGGTCAGCTTGGCCCCGTGCGCCCCGCCGCCCTGTCGCGCGGCACGGTGGTTGAACTGCGCGACCTGTTCTACGCCACGCCCGCGCGGCTGAAGTTCCTGCGCAGCGACCGGGCCGAGGCTTTGGCGATTGCCGATGTGGTGCGCCGTCTGGCCATGGCCGAACCCTCGGTCGGCTTCACCCTGTCCGAAGTGGCGGAAGGTGAGGCGCCCCGCACCATCTTTCGCGCCGATCCGCAGCCGGGCGATCTGTTCGACGCGCTGCACGGCCGGCTGACCGCGGTGCTGGGTGCCGCCTTCACCGCCAATGCCGTCCGGGTGGATGTGGAGCGTGACGGGCTGCGGCTGGCGGGCTATGCCGCGCTGCCGACCTATTCGCGCGGCTCGTCAGTGCAGCAGTTCTTCTGCGTGAACGGCCGGCCGGTGCTGGACCGCATGTTGCTGGGTACGCTGCGGGTGGCCTATTTCGACTTCCTCAGCCGCGACCGCCATCCCGCGGCCGTGCTGAACCTGATCTGCGATCCGGAACGGGTGGATGTGAACGTGCATCCCGCCAAGGCCGAGGTGCGCTTTCGCGAACCCGAGGCCGCGCGCAGCCTGATCATCACCGGCCTGCGCAGCGCGCTTGGCGGCGCCGGCCACCGCGCCAGTTCCACCGTGGCCGATGCGACCCTTGCCGCCATGCGCCCCGAGGCGCCGCGCGTCTATCAGATGGACCGCCCCGCGCAGGCCAGCTTTGCCCGCGCGACGTTGTGGCAGGCACCCGCCGCCGCACCCGGTCTGGCCGAAGCGCCTCAGGCCCGGGTGGACATGCCCGAGCCGGCGGTGGCCGAGCCCGACTTCCCGCTGGGCGCCGCCCGCGCGCAGCTGCATGGCAATTACATCGTCGCCCAGACCACCGGCGGCATGGTGATCGTTGATCAGCACGCGGCGCATGAACGGCTGGTCTACGAAAAGCTCAAACGCCAGATGGCCGAAACCGGCATCCGCGCGCAGGCGCTTCTGATCCCCGAGGTGGTGGAACTGTCGCCCCCCGATGCCGCCCGCCTGCTGGACCATGCCGGCGAACTGGCCCGCCTTGGTCTGGCCATCGACCCCTTCGGCCCCGGCGCGATTGCCGTCCGCGAAACTCCGGCGATCCTTGGCACGGTGTCCGCCGCCGCCCTTCTGCGCGATGTGCTGGACGAACTGGCCGATCTGGGCCGCTCGGACAGCCTGCAATCGAAGATCGAGGCGATCCTCAGCCGCATGGCCTGCCATGGCTCGGTCCGTTCCGGCCGGGCGCTGCGCCCCGATGAGATGAACGCCCTTCTGCGCGAGATGGAGGCAACGCCCCATTCCGGCCAGTGCAACCACGGCCGCCCCACCTATGTCGAGCTGAAGCTGCACGACATCGAACGTCTGTTCGGCCGCCGATGATCACGCTTTTCGGACAAAGCTACGCCTGGAACGACCCCGAGATCCTGCTGATCGGCGGGGCGGTGCTTTTGCTGGTGGCCCTGCTGGTGCTGATCCTGCGCGCCGCCGGCCGGTCGGCCCGCGCGGCCGACCCCCTGATGCGCGAAATCGGCTGGCTGGCGCAGCGGGTGCAGGGGCTTTCGGACGGGCAGGAACGCCTTGCCGGCGGCCTGCATCATGTCGGAGAAAATCAGGCGGTCAGCCAGACCGCCATGCTGCAGGTGATGGAGCAGCGGCTGGCCGAAGTGTCGCGCCAGATGAACGAATCGCTGCACGGCACCTCAACCCGCACCGCGCGCAGTCTGGGCGAATTGCAGCAGCGGCTGGAAACCATCGACAAGGCGCAGGCCAATATCGAGAAGCTGTCGGGCAACGTCCTGTCGCTGCAGGATATCCTGTCGAACAAGCAGACGCGCGGCGCCTTCGGTGAAATCCAGCTGCACGACATCGTGCAGAAGGCGCTGCCCAAGGATGCCTATTCGCTGCAGGCCACCCTGTCGAACGGCAAGCGGGCGGACTGTCTGGTGCATCTGCCCAATCCGCCCGGCCCCATCGCCATCGACGCCAAGTTCCCGCTTGAGGCTTATGAGGCGCTGCGCCGCGCCGAAACCCCGCGCGCCCTGCAAGAGGCTGCGGTCCTGATGCGCGGCGCGGTGCGCCAGCACATCCGCGCGATTTCCGAGAAGTATATCCTCGAAGGCGAAACCGCTGACGGCGCGCTGATGTTCCTGCCCTCGGAAGCGGTTTATGCCGAACTGCACGCCAACTTCCCCGAACTGGTGCGCGAAGGCTTTGCCGCGCGGGTCTGGATCGTGTCGCCCACCACCTGCATGGCCACGCTGAACACCATGCGCGCGGTGTTGAAAGACGCCCGGATGCGCGAACAGGCCGGCGCCATCCGCAAGGAATTGGCCGAGCTTTACAAGGATGTCGAACGCCTCTCGGACCGTGTCGGCAACCTTGACCGCCATTTCGGGCAGGCCGCCAAGGATATCGAGGAAATCCGCATCTCGTCGGACAAGGCGCAGCGCCGCGCCCGCCGGCTGGACAACTTCGACTTTGAGGAACTGGCCCCCCAGTCGGCCACCCCCATCGCGCCCGAGGCCGCCGAATGATCCGCCATCTGACCGCCGCCGATTTCCGCACCATGCCCTGGGCGAACGGCAAGGGCGTGACCATCGAGATGGCGCGCGAAGACCGTGACGGCGCGATGCTGTGGCGGCTGTCGCGGGCCAGCGTGGTGGAAGAGGGCGACTTTTCAATCTTTCCCGGGATCGAGCGCAACCTGACCGTGCTGACCGGGCCGGGCTTCGATCTGGTGGGGCAGGGGCTGCATCTGGCGGCGCGGCCTTTTGCGCCCGTTGCCTTCGCGGGCGACGTGCCGCTGCGCGCCGTGGCCGTCACCGCGCCCTCGGACGATTTCAACGTGATGACCGCGCGCCACCTGCCGCGCCCGGTGGTGCAGGTGCTGAATGCACCCGCCCGTCTGGCGCCGCCGCAGGGCGGGCTGATCGCGGTCTATGCGCCCGAAACGGCCGAACTGACCCTGTCGGACGAGCCGCTGGACTGGCAGGGGCCGGCCCCCGCGATTGCGGTGATCATCGCGCGCGGCTGACCGCCGGTCAGATGCGGAACAGCGGTTGCAGAAGCCGTGGCATCAGCCCGCGGAACCGCAGCGGAGCATCGGTGGCGGCAAGGCAGATGCAGGGCGCGCCTGCCTCGGCAACCGGGGTGTGTTCCAGCTCATCGGTGGCAATCTCAAGATCACCGGGGCCGAAACGGTCCACCTCGTCGCGGAAGGCGCCCTGCAGCACCAGCGTCAGTTCGGTGCCCCGGTGGCCGTGGTCGGGCACCGCCTGCCCGCCCGGAATATAGAGCAGCCGGGCCGAAGCACCGCGCGCCGTCGGCAGGATCGCCTGACGCACGCCCATGCCAAGGGGTTTCCAGCGCACCGCCTCCAGA
>JACZKR010000215.1 GCA_014859945.1 Paracoccaceae bacterium
GCCCAGGAGGTGATGGAGCCCGACCTCGGCCCGGACTATCCGCCGAAGATGGGCGAGGTGACGGGAACGCTGAACGGCCGCGCGGTGAAATGGGAGACCTTCGATTTCTCGGTCGGCGCCTTCGATGCCTCGGCCTGGGCCGACCATTACCAGGGCAAGGTGACCTTCCGCATCAACGGCTATCTGCCGGGCAAGCCCGATGCCGAACGGATGCAGCTGCGCGTGGGCACCGAATGGGGCGCGGCGCTGACCACCGGGCCGGCGCCCGCCGCGGTCGAAGTGGCGATCCTGCGCGGCGGCGACCCCGAGGGGCCGCGCCTGAGTTCGGCCGGGCAGACGGCGCGGGTGGTGATCGACAGCATCGGGCCGGCGCGCGAAGACAGCTATTCTCGCCGGGTGACCGGCACGGTGACCGCGCGGCTTTGCCCGGTCGACTGGCCCTTCCGCCACTGCGCCGATCTGGAGCTGCGCTTCGACACCGATGTGCAGATGGGCACCACGGTTCCGGTAAAGTGACAGGATCGCCCCGCAAGCCGCTGAGGCGGCGGCGCAATCGGCGCTGAAATCTTTGTGCGGGCGCGCTGCGGGGGATTCACAGCGGCTGCGGAATATGCCAGAATCATGAAACGAACCGCCCCCGGCCAGAGGGGCGGGCGGCGAGGCAGCAAGATGAACCACATCCAGTCGCGTCCTGCGCTTGGCGGCATCCTCTACATGGTGCTGGCCTTCACGCTGGGCGGCTATTTCACCTTCGCGGCGGTGCAGGGCGATTATGGCGTCTTCCGCCGGGTGCAGATCGGCGCCGAGGCCGAGGAACTGCGCGCCGAGAAGGCCAAGCTTGAGGCCGAGCTGGCGCAGATGACCAACCTGACGCGCCGCCTGTCGGACGATTATCTGGACATCAGCCTGCTGGACGAACGCGCCCGCGACGTGCTGGGCTACATGCGGGCGGATGAGATCCTGATCCGGTAAACGGGCGTTGTGGTGCGTGTGAACACGCACCCTACGGTTCCCGCTCCATGGCGAAGGCCATCGCCTGAGCCACCTCCCGACATGGGAAGCTTCACCGGTCGGGCCTCAAAGGCCCGGCCAGCGCCCGCCCCGCCCATGGCGGGCGCTTCTCGCCCGCCGGGGCAGGCGCCGGCCTTTCGTATTGTGTGCCGAACCGTCTCGGGCTGACCCGTTCCGCGCGGGCGGGGGCGAGGCAGTGCCTCGCCTTCTCCCGCCCGGACAATGCCGCGCGGACCCGTAGGGTGCGTGTTCACACGCACCGCGCCCGCATCCCCAGGCGGGCGGCGGCGAGGATTTGAGCAACTCCCCGCCCGACATTTCTTGCCGCAGTGCAGCATGGAACTTTCCGATTCCCCTTGTTTCTCCGATGTTGTATGGATGGTTTAACGTTGAACCATCCAATGGTCGGGAGGACGCGCCGTGGCCGCCAGAAAAGCGTCGGAGAAATCCAACGTCTCAAAGGACGAATTGCTGAAATACTACCGCGAGATGCTTCTGATCCGCCGATTCGAGGAGAAGGCGGGCCAGCTTTACGGCATGGGCCTGATCGGCGGGTTCTGCCACCTGTATATCGGGCAGGAAGCCGTGGTCGTCGGGCTGGAAGCCTCGACCAAGGAAGGCGACAAGCGCATCACCAGCTACCGTGACCACGGCCACATGCTGGCCTGCGGCATGGATGCCAAGGGCGTGATGGCCGAACTGACCGGGCGCGCGGGCGGCTATTCCAAGGGCAAGGGCGGCTCGATGCACATGTTCTCGAAGGACCGCCACTTCTACGGCGGCCACGGGATTGTGGGCGCGCAGGTGCCGCTGGGTGCGGGCCTTGCCATGTCCGACTGGTACAAGGGCAACGACAACGTGACCTTCGCCTATTTCGGCGACGGCGCGGCCAACCAGGGCCAGGTCTATGAGACCTACAACATGGCCGAGCTTTGGGGCCTGCCGGTGGTCTTCGTGATCGAAAACAACCAGTACGCCATGGGCACCAGCGTGAAGCGGTCGACCAAATCGACCACGCTGTTCGGCCGCGGCCTGGCCTATGGCATTCCGGGCGAACAGGTGGACGGCATGGACGTGCTGGCCGTCAAGGCCGCCGGCGAAAAGGCCGTGGCGCACTGCCGCGCCGGCAAGGGCCCCTATATCCTTGAGGTCATGACCTACCGCTACCGCGGCCACTCGATGTCGGACCCGGCGAAGTACCGGACCCGCGAAGAGGTGGAAAAGATCAAGTCCGAGAAGGACGCCATCGAGCATGTGCGCGACCTGCTGACGCAGGGCGGCCTTGCCTCGGAGGAAGAGCTGAAGGCGATCGACAAGGAAATCAAGGACATCGTGAACGAGTCCGCCGAGTTCGCCAAGACCAGCCCCGAGCCGGACCTGTCCGAGCTTTGGACCGACATCATCGCCTGAGGGAGGAATACAGATGGCAACCGAAGTACTGATGCCCGCCCTCTCGCCGACGATGGAAGAGGGCACGCTGGCCAAATGGCTGGTCAAGGAAGGCGACAAGGTCAAATCCGGCCAGATCATCGCCGAGATCGAAACCGACAAGGCGACGATGGAGTTCGAAGCCGTCGATGAAGGCATCGTCGGCAAGATCCTGGTGGCCGAAGGCAGCGCCGGCGTGAAGGTGAATAC
>JACZKR010000004.1 GCA_014859945.1 Paracoccaceae bacterium
GCCGGGGTCAGGGGGGCGGTTGGATGTGTGCTGCGGTGTCGGGGGGTAGGGTGCGTGGTCTCCACGCACCTTCCGGCGTCGGGGCGGCACCCCCCGTTCAGCTGATCCGGCGGACCTTCTGGGGGATGACCTGCTGCGCGATCCCGGCCAGCGTCAGATAGACCGAGGTCAGGATCAGCCCCCAATGGGCCAGTGAGCCTTCAGCGAAATCGGCCCAGGCCGCCCAGCCGGCAAAGACCACCCAGGCCAGCGCCACCGGCAGCGTCACCTCGCGCCAGCGTTTGGTGCGCACGGGATGGACGAATTTCAGGTTCAGGAACATCGCCACGGTCAGGAAGCTGACCACCACAAGGATGGTGCCGGGGCTGGGGTCCAGCGCGAACAGCACCAGCACCACCATGTTCCAGCAGGCGGGGAAGCCCGAAAAGCTTTTGTCCTTGGTCTTCATCCGGGTGTCGGCGAAATAGATGACCGAGCCGTAGCAGATCACGATGATGGCAAACCAGCCGGTCCAGCCATCCAGCATCCCCGACTTGAACAGCGCATAGGCGGGAATGAAGACATAGGTCAGGTAATCAACGATCAGGTCCATCAGCACGCCGTCATAGGTCGGCCAGTTGCGGCCGACGTCATAGCGGCGGGCCAGCGGGCCGTCGATGCCGTCGACGATCAGCGCCACCACCAGCCAGAGGAACATCAGGCTCCACTTCTCTTCGACGGCGGCAAGCATCGCAAACATCGACAGCACCGCGCCGGTGGCGGTCAGCAGATGGACGGAAAGGGCTTTCAGACGGATATCCATGACAATCTCATCGCGCAAAGGGCCGGACGACGCAACAGTTCAGGCGCGCGGATGCGCCCTTTCATAGACCTCCATCAGGCGGGCGGCATCCACAGCGGTATAGGCCTGGGTGGTGGAAAGCGAGGCATGGCCCAGAAGTTCCTGGATCGCGCGCAGGTCTCCGCCGGCACTGAGCAGATGGGTGGCAAAGCTGTGGCGCATGGCATGCGGCGTGGCCGTGGCGGGCAGGCCCAGCCGCAGCCGGGCGCGTTCCATCGCCAGTTGGACCAGCCGGGGGCCAAGCGGTCCGCCGCGCGCGCCGCGGAAAAGCGCGCTGTCGCGGCCGCCGTCAAAGGGGCACAACTCGGCATATCGGGCCACGGCGGCGCGGGCGGCGGGCAGAACCGGCACCAGCCGTTCCTTGCCGCCTTTGCCGGTAATGCGCAGCACTTCGGGCAGCGGATGGTCGGCGCGGGTCAGGGCCAACGCCTCGGATATCCGCAGGCCGCAGCCGTAAAGCAGGGTCATCACCGCCGTATCGCGCGCGGCGATCCAGGCTTCGCGCGCGTCATCGCCCACGCCGTCGATCAGCTCGGCCGCCGCCGCCTCGGACACCGGGCGGGGCAGCTTGCGGCGGTATTTCGGGCCGCGCGTCTGCAGGACGGTGGTCACGTCGCCACCCTCACGGTCGGCCAGCCAGGACAGGAACCGCTTCACCGCCGACAGCGCCCGCGCCAGCGAGCGGGCGGACAGGCCGCGGTTGCGCTCTTCGGCCATCCAGCTGCGCAGATCGACCGTCGGCAGGTCGCGCAGGGCATCAAAGCCGCCGGCGCCGCCGCGGTGGCGGGCGAGAAAGTCGAGAAACCGCGTCACATCGCGGGCATAGGCCGCCAGCGTGTTGGCCGCCGCACCGTCCAGCGCCTTCATCTGTTCCAGCCAGCGCTCCAGCGCCGACCGCCAGGCGGGGCTGAGCGCCGCGCTCACGCCAGCCAGCGGCGCATCGTCCGCTCGAATATCCCGGCGAAGAAGGCCAGAAGGTCGGTGCCGTGGGTGGGCTTGAACTGATGGGGGTCTTCGGCGCCAAGCGCCAGCATGCCGGGCAGACGGCCGGTGCCGAAATCCAGCTTCATCAGCGCCTCGGACCGGATCCAGCCGGCCCTTTCGCCATAAAGCGCGTCCGACTGCGGCAGCACCTGACGCAGCACCACCGGACGCAGGGGCACGTTGCGCCCGCCCGAGACATAATCGGTGACAAAGCCCGGCTGGGCCACATACAGCGTGTCGCCCAGCCGGCGCAGCGCAGGGTCTTCGGCCTCGCGCACCGATTCCAGAACCAGCCGCACGCAATCGACGCGCAGCGTCTGCGCCACGTCGCCCGCCAGCGTCTTGAGGAAATCCTCAAAACTCAGCGGGTCCAGCAGCTGCAGGATGGCGCGGTGGACCTGATTGGTGCCGGCAAGGTTTTCGTAGGCGGCCGCGATGACGGTGCGGTGGGTGTCTTCCAGCCGGTCCAGCCGGCTTTCCAGACGTTCCATGGCGATGCCGCGCAGATCGACGACGTTCGAGCCCATCAGCCGTTCGTTCGCGCCGATCAGCGCCGCCATCACGTCGCGGTCTTCGAGGATGACCTCGGGTTCCGCGATGATGCGGTCCCGCAAATCCTGGTCGATCATGCTGCCCCTGCTTGTCGTTTTGCCGGGAAACTACAGCAAAGGCTGCGCCGGCTCCAGATTTTTCGCGGCGGGGGGGAAGGGCGGCCCCGTCAGGCGCCGCCCGGTCGGGATCAGAGAATCTTCTGTCCGGTCTTGGCCCAGTCCTTCATGAACTGCTCAAGCCCCTTGTCGGTCAGCGGGTGGCTGGCCAGCGCCTTGATCACGGCGGGCGGCGCGGTCATCACATCGGCGCCGACCAGCGCGCATTGCGTGACGTGGTTGGCGCTGCGGACCGAAGCGGCAAGGATCTGGGTGTCGAAGCCGTAGTTGTCATAGATCTGGCGGATGTCGGCGATCAGGTCCATCCCGTCCATGTTGATGTCATCCAGCCGGCCGATGAAGGGGCTGATGAAGGTGGCGCCGGCCTTGGCCGCGATCAGCGCCTGATTGGCGCTGAAGCACAGCGTGACGTTGACCATCTTGCCTTCGCCCGACAGCACCTTGCAGGTCTTCAGCCCGTCCCAGGTCAGCGGCACCTTGACGGCGATGTTCGGCGCGATCTCGGCCAGCTTGCGGCCCTCGGCGATCATCTCATCCGCCGTCAGCGCGACGACTTCGGCCGAAACCGGACCTTCGACGAAGGAGCAGATTTCCTTCGTCACTTCCAGGATGTCGCGGCCCGATTTCAGGATCAGCGAGGGGTTGGTGGTGACGCCGTCCACCATGCCAAGCGCGTGCAGTTCGCGGATGGCATCCACGTCGGCGGTATCGACAAAGAACTTCATGGCAGCTCTCCCCTTGGGGTTGGAATGGCGTTGCGGGCGGTTTACCTGAAAGCGGGGTCAGGTGAAAGCCCTGTGATAGCGCTAACGGAATCGGGGGACGGGTGGCCGAACGGGTCTATGAGGCGGGCGAACTGGTCGGCGTGCTGACCACCGAGCCGCTGGGGCGGGTGCTGGACTACAAGGCGCCCGAGACCGGCTGCGGCGACGGCGATTTCGTCGAGGTGCCGCTGGGGC
>JACZKR010000216.1 GCA_014859945.1 Paracoccaceae bacterium
GCGTCCGCGCATCAGGCGACAGGGAGGGCCAGCGTTGAGCCAGATCGAAACCTTCTACGAGGTCATGCGCAAGCAGGGGATCACCCGGCGCAGCTTCATGAAATACTGCGCGCTGACGGCCAGCGCCCTGGGCCTTGGCCCGGCCTTCGTGCCGAAGATCGCGCATGCGATGGAGACAAAGCCGCGGACCCCAGTGATCTGGGTCAACGGGCTGGAATGCACCTGCTGTTCGGAAAGCTTCATCCGCGGCGCGCATCCGCTGGCGAAGGATGTGGTCCTGTCGATGATCAGCCTCGACTACAGCCATACGCTGATGGCGGCGGCGGGCCACCATGCCGAAGCCGCGCTGCAGGAGACGATCGACAAGTACAAGGGCAACTACATCCTTGCCGTCGAAGGCAACCCGCCGCTGAACGAAGACGGGATGTTCTGCATCGTCGGCGGCAAGCCTTTCGTGGAACAGCTGAAACACGCGGCCGAACATGCCAAGGCGGTGATCAGCTGGGGCGCCTGCGCCAGCTATGGCTGCGTTCAGGCGGCAGCCCCCAACCCCACCCGCGCGACGCCGGTCCACAAGGTCATCACCGACAAGCCGATCATCAAGGTGCCGGGCTGCCCGCCGATTGCCGAAGTCATGACCGGCGTCATCACCTACATGCTGACCTTCGACCGGCTGCCGGAACTGGACCGTCAGGGCCGCCCGGCGATGTTCTACGGCCAGCGCATTCACGACAAATGCTATCGCCGGCCGCATTTCGATGCCGGCCAGTTCGTGGAAGCCTGGGATGATGAAAACGCCCGCAAGGGCTATTGCCTGTACAAGATGGGCTGCAAGGGGCCGACCACCTACAACGCCTGTTCGACGATCCGCTGGAACGAAGGCACCAGCTTCCCGATCCAGTCGGGCCACGGCTGCATCGGCTGTTCCGAAGACGGGTTCTGGGATCAGGGTTCGTTCTATGACCGGCTGACCAACATCAAGCAATTCGGGGTCGAGGCGAATGCCGATCAGGTCGGCATGGCGGCGGCCGGCGTGGTGGGTGGCGCGGTCGCCGTGCATGCGGCCATCAGCGCGCTGAAACGCGCCCAGAAGAAGACCCAAGAGAAAGTGGAGGGCTGAGGCCATGGGAATCACGACGCCGAACGGCTTTACCCTCGACACCGCCGGCCAGCGCGTGGTGGTCGATCCGGTCTGCCGGATCGAAGGCCACATGCGCTGCGAGGTGAACGTCAACGACCAGAACATCATCACCAACGCGGTGTCCACCGGCACGATGTGGCGGGGGCTGGAGGTCATCCTGAAGGGCCGCGACCCGCGCGACGCCTGGGCCTTTACCGAGCGGATCTGCGGGGTCTGCACCGGGACGCATGCGCTGACCAGCGTTCGCGCGGTCGAGGATGCGCTGGGGATCACCATCCCCGACAATGCCAACTCGATCCGCAACATCATGCAGCTGAACCTGCAGATCCATGACCACATCGTGCATTTCTACCACCTGCACGCGCTGGACTGGGTGAACCCGGTGAACGCGCTGAAGGCCGACCCCAAGGCCACCAGCGAACTGCAGCAGATGGTTTCGCCCAGCCACCCGCTGTCCTCGCCCGGCTATTTCCGCGATGTGCAGAACCGGCTGAAGGCCTTTGTGGAATCGGGGCAACTGGGCATCTTCAAGAACGGCTACTGGGACAATCCGGCCTATCTTCTGCCGCCCGAAGCCGATCTGATGGCCACGACCCATTACCTTGAGGCCTTGGACCTGCAGAAAGAGATCGTGAAGATCCACACGATCTTCGGCGGCAAGAACCCGCATCCGAACTGGCTGGTGGGCGGGGTGCCCTGTCCGATCAACGTCCATTCGACGGGCGCTGTCGGCGCGATCAACATGGAGCGGCTGAACCTTGTCTCGTCGATCATCGACAAGTGCATCGCCTTCAACAACAACGTCTATATCCCCGATGTGAAGGCGATCGGCGGCTTCTACAAGAACTGGCTTTACGGCGGCGGGTTGTCGGGCAAGTCGGTGCTGGCCTATGGCGACATTCCCGAAAACGCCAATGATTTCAGCCCCGCGCAGCTGCACCTGCCGCGCGGCGCCATCATCAACGGCAACCTGAACGAGGTGCATGACGTCGATCAGCGCGACCCCGAGCAGGTTCAGGAATTCGTCGATCACAGCTGGTATAAATATGCCGGGGCCGAGGCGGGCAAGGGCCTGCATCCCTGGGATGGCGTGACGGCGCCCAAATACGAACTGGGACCGAACGCCAAGGGCACCCGCACCAATATCGAACAGCTGGACGAAGGCGGGAAATACAGCTGGATCAAGGCCCCGCGCTGGAAGGGCAACGCGATGGAGGTGGGCCCCCTGGCCCGCTATGTCGTGGGCTATGCCAAGGGGCATGAAGATATCAAGAACCAGGTCGACGGCCTTCTGCGCGACATGGGGCTGCCGCTGACGGCGGTATTCTCGACCCTTGGCCGCACGGCGGCGCGGGCGCTGGAAAGCGAATACTGCGGGCGGCTGCAGAAGCACTTCTTCGACAAGCTGGTGCAGAACATCAAGAACGGCGACGAAAGCACCGCCAATGTCGCCAAATGGGATCCCTCGACCTGGCCGAAAGAGGCCAAGGGCGTGGGCGCAACCGAAGCGCCGCGCGGCGCGCTGGGGCATTGGATCAAGATCAAGGACGGAAGGATCGAGAATTACCAGTGCGTCGTGCCGACGACCTGGAACGGCAGCCCCCGCGATGCGGCCGGCAATATCGGCGCCTTCGAGGCCAGCCTGATGGATACCAAGGTGGAACGGCCCGAAGAGCCGGTCGAAATCCTGCGGACCATCCACAGCTTCGATCCCTGCCTTGCCTGTTCGACCCATGTCATGTCGCCCGAAGGCCAGGAACTGGCCCGGGTCAAGGTTCGCTGAGGAGGAAGCCATGAAGAAATCTGCAATCGCCGCCCTTGCCACGCTGATCGCCGGGCCGGCGCTGGCCCATACCGGGCACGGGGATGCCAACGGCTTCCTGCACGGGCTGGAGCATCCGGTCTTCGGCCCCGATCACCTGCTGGCCATGCTGGCCGTGGGCCTGTGGTCGGGCTTTGTCCTGCCCACCCGCTTCTGGGCCGGGGCGGCCGCCTTCATGGGGGCCATGGCGCTTGGCGCGGGCGTCAGCTGGGCCGGCATCGGCTATCCGATGGTCGAAACGGTCATCGTCGCCTCGGTCGTGGTCTTTGGCCTGCTGACGCTGGTGTCGCGCCGCGATCAGCCGGGCTGGATCACCGGCGCCTCACTGGCTGCGATTGCGGTCTTTGCCAGCGCCCATGGCCACGCCCATGCGACCGAGGCCGCGGGCAATGCCATTGCCTATCTGTCGGGGTTCCTGATCTCGACCGCGGCGCTGCATCTGGCCGGCATCGGCATTGCGCGGGCGGTGGCGACGCGGCCCCTGGTGCAGCGGGCCATGGGGGCGGGGATCGCGCTGTCGGGTCTGTGGATGATGGCGGGGTGATGCAAGATGGCCAGCCCCTCGACCAACATCTCCGCCCATGACGTGGCGCCGGAAGATCTGGGCACCGTCAGCCGCCAGACCTCGGTCTATGTCTATGAGGCGCCGGTGCGCATCTGGCACTGGATCAACGCCGCCGCGATCCTGACGCTGTGCCTGACCGGCTATTTCATCGGCTCGCCGCCGCCCTCAATGCAGATCGGCGAGGCGACGCAGCAGTTCGTCTTCGGCTATATCCGCTTTGCCCATTTCGCCGCCGGCATGGTGCTGACCGTGGGCTTTCTGGGCCGCATCTACTGGGCCTTCTTCGGCAACCACCATTCGCGGCAGCTGTTCTATGTGCCCTTCTGGCAGGGCAGCTTCTGGCGCGAGGTGGTGTTCGAAATCCGCTGGTATCTGTTTCTGGCGCGTGAACCGAAGAAATACGTCGGCCACAACCCGCTGGCGCAACTGGCGATGTTCTTCTTCATCACGCTGGGCGTCAGCTTCATGATCGTCACCGGCCTTGCCCTTTATGCCGAGGGCGCGCAGGAAGGCAGCCTGACGCATGACCTGTTCGGCTGGGTGCTGGGGCTGGTCTGGAACAGCCAGCGGCTGCACACGCTGCACCATCTGGGGATGTGGTGGATCGTGATCTTCATGATCGTCCACATCTATGTGGCGATCCGCGAGGATATCATGAGCCGGCAGTCCATCGTCTCGACCATGATCTCGGGTCACCGCACCTTCAAGGACGACCGCGAGGATTGATCCCGGGCGCAGGCGGGCCACACGCCCGCCTGCCTGCCTGCCGCCGCTCAGAAGCCCGCTTCCAGTTGCCCGACCAGCGCCGCCAGCATGGCTTCGCAGCGGGCCATCTGTTCGACCGTCACGAATTCGTCGGGCTTGTGGCCCTGCGCCATCGACCCCGGGCCGCAGATCACCGTCGGAATGCCCAGCCGCCGGTCAAAAAGTCCGCCCTCGGTGCCGAAGGCCACCTTGATCGTGCCGTTCGCCCCCGTCAGCCCCTTGACGAAATTCACCACCGCCGCCTCGGTCGGTGTGCCGAGGCCGGGGTAATCCCACAGCCGCTCGACCCGGATCGCCGCATCGGGGAAGGTGGCGCGCAGGGGGGCGACGATGGCCTCGGCCCTTGCGCGCAGGCTGGCGATCAGCACCTCGGGGTCGTCTTCGGCAAGGCTGCGGATTTCAAAGTCGATCACGGCGGTGTTGGGGACGATGTTCACCTGCACGCCACCCTGCATCTTGCCGGCGTGAATGGTGGTGTAGGGCACGTCATAATCACCGTCCTTCGGCCCGGTCGCCGCCACCTCGGCCTGCAGCGCGCGGATCGCCCCGATGAAATCGGCCGCCAGATGCAGCGCATTCAGGGCAAGGGGGGCCAGGGCCGAATGCCCCTCGCGCCCGGTGCAGGTGGCGCGCAGGGCGATCTTGCCCTTGTGGCCGGTGGCCACCTGCATGCCGGTGGGTTCCCCCACGATGCAGAAGCGCGGGCGCACCGGCGCGCCTTCCAGCATGTCGATCAGGCTGCGCACCCCCATGCAGCCGATTTCTTCATCATAAGACAGCGCCAGATGCAGCGGCACCTTCAGCGGCCGCCGCGCGGCATAGAGCATCGCCGCGATGGCGCAGGCGACAAAGCCTTTCATGTCGGCCGCGCCGCGCCCGTAATAGCGCCCGGCTTCTTCGGTCAGGGCGAAGGGCGGCTTCGTCCAGTCCTGCCCCTCGACCGGGACGACATCGGTATGGCCCGACAGCATCACCCCGCCCATGCCCGCCGGCCCGACGGTGGCATAAAGGTTGGCCTTGCCGCCACCCGCATCCGGCACCAGAACCGAGGCGATGCCGACCGCGTCCAGAAGGCCCTGCACATCCCTGATCAGCGCCATGTTCGGCCGGGATGAGACGGTATCGAAGGCCAGAAGCCGGGCCAGAATCTCGCGCGTGTCCATGGGGTTCTCCTTGGTGTGGCCTTGGCTAGCGCAGGGCGGCGGCGGTGGAAAGCGCGCTGCGGCATTCATGACCATATTTGTCATGGCATGCCACCTTCCCAAACGGCGCACGGTCTGTAAAAGTCAGCCCATCAGCCCGGAGACGGGCAGGAAACAGAGGATTATGAAGATCATGAAGTCGAAATCCCTTTTCACCGCCCTTGCCACCTCGGCGCTGGTTGCCCTGACGCTGCCGGTTCTGGCCGAAGAGAAAGGCCCGAACGTCGATACCGCCGCCACCGGCACCAAGGGCGGTGTGGCGACCATGGCGATGGCGCAGGACCTTTACGCGATGGGCATGGCCAACAAGGACGCGCTGACCGTGCTGACCGCCGCCAAGCTGGCCGCCTCGGTCGAGCTGAAGGATGTCGAGCAGAAGAAGAAGACCGAAGGCACCGAAACCGCCGGTCAGGAAGACGGCGTCGATGCGCCGGTCGATGCGGCCACCATGCTGGCCTCGGCCAAGGAACTGGCCGGCGAGGATGAGGTGATGGCCGGCCTGATCGAGGACGCCGAAGCCGAAGGCTCGCGCGGGCGGATCGGCGGCGCGTCGAAGACGCTCTCGCGCCTGCCCGCGGGTCAGACGGACGTCTGGGAAGTGCCCTTCT
Organism: Paracoccaceae bacterium; assembly: GCA_014859945.1. Lineage (GTDB taxonomy): Bacteria > Pseudomonadota > Alphaproteobacteria > Rhodobacterales > Rhodobacteraceae > Fuscibacter. The sequence goes on from JACZKR010000216.1 coordinate 6,104, forward strand.
ACGGCAACAGCTATGCCGAGATCGCGGTCGTCGGCGACGGCGACGCGAACCTTGACGTGCTGGTCACCGACGAGAACGGCAACACGATCTGCTACGATGTCAGCTGGTCGGACAAGGTGTACTGCGACTTCGTTCCGGCCTGGAACGGCTATTTCTACGTCACCGTCCAGAACAACGGCGGCAAGCGCAACAGCTACTACCTGCTGACGAACTGATCCGGCATCCGGGTTTGGCAGGGGGCGCGCGGGAAACCGGGCGCCCCTTTGCTATTCCGCCGCGCGCCAGAGATCGCCCAGTATCGCGCGCAGTGCCTCAAGCGCCGCGTCGCGCCCCTCGCAGGCGGCACCGGCGCGGATCGACACGCTGGCGGCCCAGCCAAAGCGCGGCGCCAGCGCGGGGTTCAGCGCCACCTCCAGTCCCTTCGGCCCTGCGGTGACCGAAATCAGCGCATCCTCGGCGCCCAGATCCTCATCATTCAGCTCAAACCACACCGGGCCGCCGCCGACGGGCTGGCGGAACAGCGCATAACCTTCGTCCTCGTCATCGACGAAGCCCACGAAGCGCTGGCCGTCTTCTTCGGCCACCGTGGCATAGCTGGCGCGGATCGTCACATCGGCCATGTCATGCCCCCTTACGGCCATTTCGCCACGGGTGGCAGGCTCATCAGCACGGCGTTGGCGTCGTGGCCGGTTTCCAGCCCGAACTTGGTGCCGCGGTCGTAGACAAGGTTGTATTCGGCATAAAGCCCACGATGGACCAACTGCGCCTCGCGGTCGGCCTCATCCCAGGGCGTGGCCACCCGGCGTTCGGTCACGGGCAGGAAGGCGGGAAGGAAGGCCTCGCCCACGGCGCGGGTAAAGGCAAAGTCGGCCTCCCAGTTGCCGGTGTTCAGATCGTCATAGAAGATGCCGCCCACGCCGCGCGCCCGGCCGCGGTGGGGCACGAAGAAATATTCGTCCGCCCAGGCCTTGAAGCGCGGGTAATAGCCCGGGTCATGGCCATCGCAGGCGGCCTGCATCTGCGCGTGGAAATGCGCGGTATCCTCGGCATATTCCAGACAGGGGTTCAGGTCGGCCCCGCCGCCGAACCACCATGCCCCGGGCGTCCAGAACATCCGGGTGTTCATGTGGACCGCAGGCGTATGCGGGTTGACCATATGGGCGACAAGGCTGATGCCTGAGGCCCAGAAACGCGGGTCGCTGTCCATCCCCGGCACGCCGCGGGCGGCCATGGCGCGCTGCGCCTTTTCGCCCAGCGTGCCATGCACCTCGGACCAGTTGACGCCGACCTTTTCAAAGACGCGCCCGCCGCGCATCACGCTCATGATGCCGCCGCCGCCGTCGGGGCGGGTGGTGGGCGTCACCTCGAAACGGCCGGGGGTGCCGGTGCCATGGGCATCCTCAAGCGCCTCGAAAGCGGCGGTGATGCGGTCGCGCAACTGGCGGAACCACGCCGCGGCGCGGGCCTTGCGTTCGGTGAAATCGTCCATGCCGCCTCCTGATGCTGCCGCCCTGTTAGCATTCCGGCAGCGGCGGCTCAACGCGCAGCGCTCTGGCAACGGGCGGGGCGGTGTATATACTGATGGCCCGGAGCCGAGGTTGCCATGAAACGTTCCCTGCTTTCCGTCCTGCTTCTGCTGGCCGCCTGCGGCACGCCGCAGGAACAGTGCATCAACGCGGCCACCCGCGACATGCGCGTGGTGGACCGGCTGATCAAGGAGGCCGAGGGCAACATCGCCCGCGGCTATGCCTTTGAAGAGGTGACGGTCTGGGTCACCCGGTGGGAGGTCTGCGGCCCGCCGCCGCCACCCCCGGCCGAGGGCGAAGAACCCCAGCGCCCCCGCATGTGCCTTGAAGACGTGCCCCAGACCACCCGCCGCGCCGTGGCGATCGACCTTGCGGCCGAGGCGGCCAAGCTGAAGGGGCTGAAGGCCAAGCGCGCCGAACAGGCCAAGGCGGCCGCACCCGCCATCGCCCAGTGCAAGGCGCAGCACCCGGAATAGAAACTTAGTGGGCCGGCGGCATCGCGCTGTCAACGATGCCGCGTCCGCCGTCGATCTGGATGATCTGGCCGGTCACGAAGCTTGCCGCGTCAGAGGCCAGATACTGCACCGTCTCGACCACTTCGCTGGCCGGTGCGATGCGGGCCAGCGGCGTCGCCGCCACGATCCGCCCGCGCGCCTCGGCATCGTCCTTCAGCGCGGCCTGAAGGCTGGCTGACATGACGGAGCCAAGGGCGACCGCATTCACCCGTATCCGGTGCGGCGCCAGCGCCAGCGCCATCGAGCGGGTCATCTGCTCGACCCCCGCGCAGGCGATGGAATAGCCCATCAGCCGCGCCTGCGTCCGCCGCACCGCGACCGACGACAGGTTGATGATGGTGCCCGCCGGCGCCTCGGAATCCTCGCCCAGCGTTTCGGCCTGCTGGATCATGCGCTTGGCCGTCAGTTGCGTCGCGCGCAGCGCCGTCAGCAGGTTCTGCTGCAGCATCTCATCCACGCAATCCTCGCCCAGCTTCAGCGGATCGGACAGCTTCACCATGCGCGAGGCGTTCACCAGAATGTCCACCCGGTCAAAGGCGTCGATAGTGGCCGACAACAGGTTGGCGATGGTCAGCTTTTCGCGCAGGTCGCCCGCGAACATCCGCACCGGGCCGTCGCCGCGCGCGTCCTCGCCCACTTCGGCATCCAGCCGGTCTTCGTCCATGTCGGCGAACATCACCCGCGCGCCCTTGTCCAGAAAGTGGCGGGCGATGGCCAGACCGATGCCGTTTGCGGCGCCGGTCACAATGGCGGTCTTGCCGTCGATCGAGAAAGACATGGGATTCTCCGGTTCGTCAGCGGGCGCGCAGGGGCAGGGCGGCGCGGGTCAGCCTGAAGACGGCATCGCCGCCGATGTCCTGAACCTCGCGGAACAGCGTGGCCAGGGTGCGATCATAGGGCAGGTGGCGGTTGGCGACCAGCCAGAGCGTACCCGAAGGCGTCAGCCAGCGGTGCGCGGCGCGGATGAAGGCCAGCCCCAGGTCAGGATCGGCCGAACGTGCCACATGAAAGGGCGGGTTCATCACGATGGCATCGTAAAGCCGCGCCGGCTTGAAGGCGGTGACATCGGCCCAGTGAAACCGCGCCCGGGTATCGGAGATGTTGGCGCGCGCGCAGTCCAGCGCCTCGGCCTCGGCCTCGATCAGGTCCAGTTCCGCAACACCCGGCCGCTCCAGCACCGCGCGCGCAAGGTATCCCCAGCCCGCGCCGAAATCACCCATGCGGGCGGGCAGCTTGGCGGGCAGCGCGGCGGCCAGCAGGGTCGAGCCGCGGTCAGGCCCGTCGGCGGAAAAGCAGAACGGCCCGGTGACAAATCCGCCCGCAACCTCTGTGCGTTCTGCGGCCCATCCGGCCGGCGGGGCAGCGGCGGTCAGGACCACCGCCTTGCCATGGGCCTTCGACAGAACCTCACCCATCGCCAGCCCCGCCGCGCGGCAGGCCTTGATGGCGGGTTCGACCCCGTCGGTCTTCTGG
>JACZKR010000025.1 GCA_014859945.1 Paracoccaceae bacterium
CAGCTCATGCGCCCAGGTGGGGTTGGGGTCGGGGTGCATGCCGCCGAAATCCGGCAGGGGCGTGGCATGGGTCACCGTGCCCTTCGCCGCCCCCAGCCGGTTTTCAAGGATTTCAACGGCATAGGGGCCGGTGATCGCGCACATCGAATCCATCCGCATGCGGAAGCCGCCGGCGAACATCGCGCGCAGCGCCGGGAAATCGAAAAGGCTTTCCATCAGCGCGGCATAATCGGCCACCGGATCGACGACATCGACGATCATGCCGCCCAGAGTGCTGCGGCCGATGGTCGAAAGGTCCACATCCTGCCCTTCCAGAATGCGGTAGCCGGTCAGTTCGGTGGTGCGCCGGTAGATCGCCTCGGTCACCGCCTCGGGCGCCGGGCCGCCGTTCGGCATGTTGAACTTCAGCCCGAAATCCTCATCCGGGCCGCCGGGATTGTGGCTGGCCGACATGATCAGCCCGCCGTCGGTTTTGTTCAGCCTGATCAGATGGCTGGCGGCCGGAGTTGACAAAAGCGCCCCCTGCCCCACGATCACCCGTTCGGCCCCGCCCGCCGCCGCCAACCGCAGGATCACCTGCGCCGCGCGGTCGTTGAAATAGCGCCCGTCGCCGCCCAGAACGAAGGTCTTGCCGTGGCATCCCACCACGTCAAAGATCGCCTGGACGAAATTCTCCAGATAATGCGGCCCCATGAAGACGCGGGTCTTCTTGCGCAGGCCCGAGGTGCCGGGCTTCTGCCCCGCGATGGGTTGGGTGGCGATGGTCTTGACGGTCATGCGCGGGCCTCCGGTGGTGCGAGGGACTGAAAGACGTGAACGGATTGGGCGGGCAGGTCGATCTGCCCCGATACCGCGCCTTCTGCGGCTTCGGGGTGCGAGGTGTCCAGCACATGCCACCAGCGGGCGGCGGTGGGCGGCAGGCGCAGGGTGACCGGCCCGTCACCGTTGAGAACGATGTACAGCGCGTCATCGGCATCGGCGCCTTCGGCGGCCATCCGCAGTTCCAGCCCGATGCAGCGGAAGGCCGGGTCGTGCCAGTCTTCGGGCGCGGGCACCTCGGCATCGGCGCGGCGCCAGATCACATCGGGCAGCCCGTCGGCGGGGCGCGGCCGGCCATGCAGGAAGCGGCGCTGGCGCAGCACCGGATGGGCCAGCCGCAGCCGCACCAGCCGGCCGACGAACTCGAACAGCCGCCAGTCGCCGCGCGCCCAGTTCAGCCGGGTGATGTCATTGTCCTGGGCATAGGCGTTGTTGTTGCCGCCCTGACTGTGGCCGATCTCATCGCCGGCCAGAATCATCGGCGTGCCCTGCGACAGCAGCAGCGTCGCCAGCAGGTTGCGCTTGCGCAGGTCGCGGGCGGCGCGGATGGCGGGGTCGGCCGAAGGCCCCTCGATCCCCATGTTGTCGGCGTGGTTGTCATCGTGGCCGTCGCGGTTGTCTTCGCCGTTGGCAAAGTTGCGCTTGACGGTATAGGTCACCAGATCTTCCAGCGTGAAGCCGTCATGCGAGGTGACGAAGTTGACCGAGCTGGTCGCCGGCCGCCGCCCGTGGTCAAAGCGGTCGGCCGAGCCCAGAATCCGCCGTGCCAGTTCCGGCGCCATGCCCGGAGAGCCGCGCCAGAACCGCCGCACCCCGTCGCGGAAGCGGTCGTTCCATTCCCCGAAGGGCGCAGGAAAGCCGCCCAGCTGATAGCCGCCCGGCCCGATGTCCCACGGCTCGGCGATCAGTTTCACCGGGGCCAGCACCGGGTCCTGCCGCAGCGCATCGAAAAAGCCGCCCTGCGGGTCAAAGCCATGCGCCTCACGCCCCAGAACAGTGGCAAGGTCAAAGCGGAAGCCGTCAACGTGGCAGTCCTCTACCCAGTAGCGCAGGCTGTCCATCACCATGCGCAGCACCGCCGGATGGGTCAGGTTCAGCGTGTTGCCGGTGCCGGCATCATTGGCAAGGTGGCGCCCGCCATGGACGGTGCGGTACCATGACTGGTTGTCCAGGCCCCGGAACGACAGGGTCGGCCCCCATTCGTCGCCCTCGCCGGTGTGGTTGTAGACCACGTCCAGGATCACCTCGATCCCGGCGCGGTGCAGCGCCTTGACCGCGCCCTTGAACTCGACCAGCGGATCACGCTGGGCAAGCCGCGGCTCGGGCGCGAAGAAACCGATGGTGTTGTAGCCCCAATGGTTGCGCAGCCCCTTGGCCACCAGAAAGCGGTCGTCGAACCAGGCCTGCACCGGCAGAAGCTCAACCGCCGTGACGCCCAGCCGCTTCAGATGCTCGATCACCGCCGGATGGCCAAGCGCGCCATAAGTGCCGCGCAGCCCGTGCGGCAGGACGGGGTGGTTCATCGTCAGGGCGCGCACCTGCGCCTCATAGATCACGGTATCGGACCAGGGGGTGCGCGGGGGGCGGTCGTCCTCCCAGTCGAAGGTGCCGTCCACCACCACCGATTTCGGCATGGCAAAGGCGCTGTCGCGGGTGTCGAACGAAAGATCGCCGCGCGGGCTGCCCACCTTGTAGCCCATCAGCGCATCCGACCAGCGCAGCCGCCCCGCCAGCCCCCGGCCATAGGGATCAAGCAACAGCTTGTGGGGGTTGTAGCGGTGGCCCGCCTCGGGCTCATAGGGGCCATGGGCGCGGAAGGCGTAAAGCTGCCCGGCGCCGATGCCCGCCACCGTCATGTGCCAGATGTCGCCGGTGCGTTCGGCAAAGGCGATGCGGGCGGTTTCGTGCCGGCCTTCGGGCGAATACAGGCACAGGTCCAGCCCCGTCGCATGGGCGGCGAAGACGGCGAAGTTGACGCCGCCGGGCACAAGGCTTGCCCCCATCGACCAGGGGGTGCCGGGAAGGACGGCCGGCGCCTTCACCCCCGCAGCCCCGCATAAAGCGCCGCATAGGCCGCGGCCGAGGTTTCCCAGCCCAGCGGCTGGCGCATGGCGTTCTTCTGCAGCGCGGTCCAGACCGCACGGTCGGCGTGCAGCGCCAGCAGCCGGCGCAGCGCCTGCCCCAGACCCAGCGCATCTACCGGGTGAAAGACCACGCCCGTCGCCACCCCCGCCGCCAGTGCCGCGGGCGAAGCGTCGATCACCGTATCCGACAGCCCGCCCACCGCGGACACCACCGGCAAGGTGCCAAAGCGCAGCCCGTACATCTGCGTCAGCCCGCAGGGTTCAAAGCGCGAGGGCACCAGCACCGCATCGCCGCCGGCGAACATCCGGCGGCTCAGCGCCTCATCATAGCCGATCCGCACCGCCACCCGGCCGGGAAAGCGGGTGACCAGCGCCTGCATCGCCGCCTCAAGCGCCGGATCGCCCGACCCCAGAACCAGCAGCCCGCCGCCCCCGGCGATGAAATCGGGCACGGCGGCGGGCAGGATGTCGATGCCCTTCTGGTCGGTCAGCCGGCTGACAAGGATGGCCAGCGGCCCCGGCACGCCCAGCCCGAATTCGTCGCAAAGCGCCGCCCGCGCCTCGGCCTTGCCCTTCATCGAGCGGGCCGAGAAGGGGTGCGGCCCCGCCTCTGGCGACCAGACGGCGGTATCGACGCCGTTCAGGATGCCCGACACCGCGCCTTCGGCCGCCCGGGCCGCGATGACCCCCTGCAGCCCCATGCCGAATTCGGGGCGCATCAGTTCCTCGGCGTAATGGGGCGATACGGTCGTCACCCGGTCGGCCGTGACCAGCCCGGCCTTCAGCATGGAAAGCCCGCCGTAGTATTCCAGCGCGCCGGGGTGGAATTCCGACCGGGGCAGCCGCAACTCGCCCAGCAGCGTCGAGTGCGCCCAGCCCTGAAAGGCGATGTTGTGAATGGTGATCACCGTGCCCACGCCGCCGGCCCCGCCAAAGGCCAGATAGGCCGGCGCAAGGCCCGCCTGCCAGTCATGGGCGTGCAGCACGTCGGGCTTCCAGTCGGCCAGCCCTTCGCGCGCGATGCGGGCCGCGACCCAAGACAGGGCGGCGAAACGCTGCGGATTGTCCCACCAGTCGCCATGCGGGCCGCCGTAGGGCCCGCCCTCACGGTCGAAAAGATGGGGGGCGTCCAGCGCCAGAACGGTAACGCCGTCCACCACACCCTGACGGACGATGCCGGTGCCGCCCCACAGGCCCTCTTCGCGCCAGACCTCGGGCCAGTCGGCGATGCGCGGGCGCAGGCTGCGGTAGGCGGGCATCAGCACCCGCATGTCCCAGCCAAGGGGCGCCAGCGCGGCCGGCAGGGCGCCCGCCACATCGGCCAGCCCCCCGGTCTTGACCAGAGGCACACATTCGGATGCCACCGACAGAACCCGACCCTGCAGCTCCATCGCCTGCCCTTTCCTCGTCACGGTTGCGCCGGAGGGGCGCGCGCCGCCCCCTCCGGCCTGCCGGCCTAGCCTTTGGCCCGCGACCGGGCGTCCAGCATGTCCTGCGTCACCAGCACGATACCCGCATCGGTGCGGCGGAACCACTTCGCATCTTCCTCGGGGTCCTGCCCGATCACAAGCCCTTCGGGAATGATGACCCCGCGGTCGATGACGCAGTTCTTCAGTTCCGCCTTGCGGTTGACGATGACCTGCGGCAGCGCCACGACATATTCCATCGACGACCAGCTGTGCGTGCGGCAGCCGGTGAACAGCAGCGAGTTGCGCACCTCGGACCCCGAAACGATGCAGTCGCCCGAGACCAGCGACGATACCGCCATGCCGCGCCGCCCGTCCTCGTCATGGATGAACTTGGCGGGGGGAACCAGCTCGGCATAGGTCCAGATCGGCCAGGAATTGTCGTAGATGTCCAGCTTCGGCACGAAATCAGTGAGGTCGATATTGGCCTGCCAGAAGGCGTCGATCGTTCCCACATCGCGCCAGTAGGGTTCATCCTCCAGCCCGCTGGTCACGCAGCTGTCGGCGAAACGGTGGGCCATGGCCTTGCCGTTCTTCACGATGTCGGGGATCAGGTCATTGCCGAAATCGTGGCTGGAGTTCGGGTCTTCCATGTCGCGGATCAGCAGTTCGCGCAGGAAGGCCCAGTCGAACACATAGATCCCCATCGAGGCCAGCGCATGATCGGGGTCGCCCGGAATGGCGGGCGGATCCTTGGGCTTTTCCAGGAAGGCGGTGATCCGCATGTCCTTGTCGACATGCATCACGCCGAAGGCCGTCGCTTCCATCCGCGGCACGGTCAGGCAGCCGATGGTCACATCGGCCCCCGTCTCGACATGCTGCTGAAGCATGATCTCGTAGTCCATCTTGTAGATGTGGTCACCGGCCAGGATGATGACGTATTTCACGTCATAATCGTCGATGATGTCGACGTTCTGCGCCACGGCATCGGCGGTGCCCAGATACCATTTCGTTTCATCCACCCGCTGCGAGGCGGGCAGGATATCAAGGTATTCGTTCCGCTCGGCCCGGAAGAAGTTCCAGCCGCGCTGCATGTGGCGGATCAGGCTGTGGGCCTTGTACTGCGTGGCAATCGCCATCTTGCGGATGCCCGAGTTCAGCGCGTTCGACAGCGCGAAGTCGATGATCCGGGTCTTGCCGCCGAAATAGACCGCGGGCTTGGCGCGCCGGTCGGTCAGTTCCTTCAGCCGGCTGCCGCGCCCGCCCGCCAGAACGAAGGCCATCGCCTGCGAAGAAAGCCTCTGGTTCGGTCTTGCCTTCATGTCTTCCTCCCTCGGAACCCGTTACGCGCGGGCCTGCTTGAAATAGACTGCCGACAGCGGCGGCAGGGTGACCATGGCCGACTGGGCCTGATCGTGCCATGCCACCGGCTCGGCCGCGACACCTCCCAGGTTGCCGCGGTTCGCCCCGCCGTAAACCTCGGCGTCGGTGTTCAGAACTTCGTCCCAATGGCCCATGGCCGGCAGGCCAAGGCGGATGCGCCGTTCGACCGGGGTCATGTTGACCGCGATCACCACCTGCGCATCGCCCTCGCCGCCGCGCCGGGCCCAGGCATAGACCGACTGTTCGGCGTCATTCGCCTCGATCCAGCGGAAGCCGTCGGGGCGGGTGTCATGCACATGCAGCGCGGGCGTCGCGCGGTAAAGATGGTTCAGGTCGCGCACCAGCGCCTGAACGCCGCGGTGCCAGGCATGGTCCAGAAGGTGCCAGTCCAGGCTCTGGTTGTGGTTCCATTCGGCGCCCTGCGCGAACTCCTGCCCCATGAACAACAGCTTCTTGCCCGGATGGCCCCACATGAACCCGTAATAGGCCCGCAGATTGGCGAACTTCTGTTCACCGTCGCCCGGCATCTTGGCCAGCATGCTGCCCTTGCCGTGGACCACCTCATCATGGCTGATCGGCAGGATGTAGTTTTCCGACCAGGCGTAATGCAGGCCGAAGGTCATCTGGTGATGGTGGTGACGGCGATAGACCGGATCGCGGCTCATGTAGCTGAGCGTGTCGTTCATCCAGCCCATGTTCCACTTGAAGCCAAAGCCAAGCCCGCCCCAGTCGGCCGGGCGCGAGACGCCGGGGAAGGCGGTGCTTTCCTCGGCAATGGTCAGGATGCCGGGGCATTCGCCATAGGCGGCGATGTTGGTCTTGCGCAGAACGTCGATGGCCTCATAGTTCTCGCGCCCGCCATCGCGGTTCGGCACCCATTCGCCCTCACGCCGGGAATAGTCGCGGTAAAGCATCGAGGCGACGGCATCCACCCGCAGCCCGTCCAGATGGTATTCCTTCAGCCAGTAGAGCGCGTTCGAGATCAGGTAGTTCTGCACCTCGGTCCGGCCATAGTTGTAGATCAGCGTGTTCCAGTCCTGATGGAAGCCTTCGCGCGGGTCCTGATGTTCATAAAGCGCCGTGCCGTCGAACCGGCCAAGGCCGTGGGCATCGGTCGGGAAATGGCCCGGCACCCAGTCCAGGATCACCCCCAGCCCCTTGCGGTGCGCGGCATCGACAAAGGCGCGGAATTCGTCGGGCGTGCCGTGGCGGATGGTGGGGGCGTAAAGCCCGACCGGCTGATAGCCCCAGCTTCCGTCAAACGGATATTCGGAAACCGGCAGCATCTCGATATGGGTGAATCCCATGCCCGCGACGTATTCGACCAGCTGTTCGGCCAGTTCGGTATAGCTGAGCATCCGGTTGCCCTCGGCCCGCCGCCACGAGCCCAGATGCACCTCATAGACCGAAATCGGCGCCTCGACCGTGTGGCGGGTGGCGCGGCTGTCCATCCATTTGCCGTCATGCCAGTCGGCCCGGCGGATGTCGCGCACCACGCTGGCATTGGCGGGCGGATGTTCGCTGCCAAAGCCCACCGGATCGGCCTTGAGCGGCAGAACCTCACCCCCCGGGCCGCGGATTTCGTATTTGTAGGCAGTGCCTTCACCCAGACCGGGGATGAAGATTTCCCAGACCCCGGTGGCGCCGCGCCGACGCATCGGGTGGCGGCGGCCGTCCCAGATGTTGAAATCGCCCACGACCGAGACGCGCTGCGCATTGGGCGCCCAGACCGCGAAATGCGTGCCGGCGGCGCCTTCATGCGTCATCACATGCGCGCCCAGCACCTGCCACAGCTTGCGGTGGGTGCCTTCGGCGAACAGATATTCATCCATTTCACCGATGACGGGGCCAAAACGGAACGGGTCTTCCCATTCCCAGATGGTCCCGCCCCCTTCGGCGCGCAGGCGGTAGGCTTGCTGCTTCTTCATCTGGCCGGTGAACAGCCCCGGCGCGCCGGGCACTGGCGCAGCCTCAGCCGCCTTGCCGGCCTTGCCCGTCAGCAGCCAGACCCGGTCCGCCCCCGGCTGAAACACCGTGACCGTCCAGCCCGCGCCCCGCTGATGGGGGCCAAGGACGGAAAAGGGATCACCATGGCGCCCCTCGACGATCGCCTGAGCGCTGCCTTGGTCGATGCCGGGGTCGCTTGCGGTCATGGTCTGCCTCACAAAGCCGGGGGAACGTCCCAGATGTCTTTCATGTAGCTGCGGATCGTGCGGTCGGAGGAAAAGAACCCCGACCGCGCGGTGTTCAGCGCCGCCATGGTGACCCAGGCCTTGCGGTCGGCAAAGGCCGCATCCACCCGCGCCTGCGCCGCATGATAGGTGTCAAAGTCCGACGCCACGAGGAAATAGTCGTGGTGCCAGACCCGATGCACCAGCCCGTGATAGCGGTCTTTCTGATCGGGCGAGAAGCGGCCCTCGGCGATCATCTGCAGCACGTCCTGCAGGGGCTGGCTGGCCTCGATCGCCTTGCGGCTGTGGTCGGGGTCCTGCCGGCGCGCCATCGCCTGTTCGGTGGTCATGCCGAACAGGAAGAAGTTGTCCTCGCCCACTTCCTGCAGGATTTCCACATTGGCGCCATCCAGCGTGCCGATGGTGGGCGCACCGTTCATCATGAACTTCATGTTGCCGGTGCCCGAGGCCTCCTTGCCCGCGGTCGAAATCTGTTCCGACAGGTCGGCGGCGGGGATCAGCCGCTCGGCCATCGAGACGTTGTAGTTGGCGGGATAGACGATCTTCAGAAGGTCACCCGTCACCGGGTCATTGTTCACCACCCCGGCCACATCATTGATCAGGTGGATGATTTCCTTGGCCACCGCATAGCCCGGCGCCGATTTGCCGCCGAAGATCTTGACGCGCGGCACCCAGTTGCCGGCGGGATTTTCGCGGATCGCATGCCAGTGGGCGATGGTTTCGAGGATGTTCAGAAGCTGGCGCTTGTATTCGTGGATGCGCTTGACCTGCACGTCGAACAGGGCATCGGGCGACACTTTCACCCCGCATTCGGCCGCGATCCAAGCCGACAGCGCCACCTTGTTCGCCCGCTTCGCCGCATCGAACCGGGCGCGGAAGGCCGCATCGCCGACATGGGCCTCAAGCCCCTTCAGCCGGTCCAGATCATCTTCCCAGCCCGGGCCGATCGTGTCGCTGATCAGGCCCGACAGCGGCCGGTTGCACATCTTCAGCCAGCGGCGCGGCGTGACGCCGTTGGTCTGGTTGATGATGCGGTCGGGGTGCAGCTTGTGCAGTTCGGGGAACAGGTTCTGCTTCACAAGGTCGGAATGCAGCGCCGAGACGCCGTTCACCTTGTGCGCCATGACGAAGGCCAGTTCGCCCATCCGAACCTCGTGGTGCTTCACCACGCCGATATAATGCGGCGGGTTGTAGCTGCGGCGGTGCCAGCTGTCGATCCGCTCGACGATCTGCATATGGCGCGGCAGGACCGTGCCGAAGGTGAAGGTCGCCCACCGCTCCAGCGCCTCGGGCAGAAGCGTGTGGTTGGTATAGCCAAGGCAGGCCCGCGCGGTGTCCAGCGCATCTTCGAAGGACATGCCGTTTTCGTCGGCCAGAAGCCGGATCAGTTCCGGCCCGGCAATCGCCGGATGGGTGTCGTTCATCTGGATGGCGACATGCTTCGGCAGGTCGCGCAGGTCGCTGTGGGCGGCCTTGAACCGGCGCAGGATGTCCTGCAGGGCGGCCGAGGTCAGGAAGAATTCCTGTTTCAGCCGCAACTCCTTGCCCTGATAGGTGGTGTCATCGGGGTAAAGCACGCGGGAAAGCGTGCGCGCCAGCGCCTCGGGCTCGGCCGCGGCGGCGTAATCGCCACGGTTGAAGCGTTCGAGGTCGAACATCGTGGTCGGCTGTGCCTCCCACAGCCGCAGCGTATTGGCCCAGCGGCCCTGCCAGCCGATGACCGGCGTGTCATGGGCGCTGGCAATCACGGTCTCGCCCGGCAGCCAGAGTTCACGCCCGTCCTTCACCTGCACCTCGCCCTTGAAGGGGATGGTATAGGCGCTTTCGGGGCGGGCGAATTCCCACGGATGGGTCTGCTGCAGCCAGTCTTCGGGGGTTTCCACCTGCTGGCCGTTCTGGAAGCGCTGACGGAACAGGCCGTGTTCATAGCGGATGCCATAGCCATAGGCCGGGCAGCCCACCGTCGCCATGCTTTCCATGAAACAGGCCGCCAGCCGCCCCAGACCGCCGTTGCCAAGGGCGGCGTCGGGTTCATCCTCGACGATCAGGCGGAAATCCTGGCCGAAGCCCTTCATCACCTCTTCGGCCTGATCGCGCAGGCCCAGGTTGACGCAGGCATCTTCCAGCAGCCGGCCGATCAGGAATTCCATCGACAGGTAATAGACGCGCTTGCGGTCTTCGGCCCAGGTGCGGCGGGTCGAGGCGAACCACGGCTCCATGATCCGGTCGCGCATGGCGTAGGAGAGTGCCATCCGCCAGTCATAGCGGCTGGCATGGGCGGCGTCCTTGCCCAGCGTGAATGTCAGATGGCGCAGGATATCCGCGCTCAGGAGGTTCGGAGTGAGGCTCTGATCGGTCACGTCGTCCGTCCGTTGGAATTGATGTTCTTCGCCAGCAGCCTAAGCCCCCCTCAGGCCCCGTCAAGCCGCCGGTCCCATCCCTCCCCGATGGAACAAAGCGCTTGTCATGTTAGCGCAAACGGTGCGCCGTTTCATTCTTTTTCTGCACAATCATTCGGCGTCCCGTCAATCTCAAAGCGCTTTCAGGGTCAGGGGCCGGTTTGGCCTGATCTGTAACGTTTTCGCCCGCCTTCGGGGTCGGCGCCAGCACTGCCACGCCGGCAGGCCCCGGGGGCAGAAAAAAACCTGTGGCTGATCTGGGTCAATTTGCGGTGGCCGCTTCGCCGCTAGGCTACCGGGGCGATTCTGCCGCCGGAGGGGCCCATGCGTCTGACGACCCGAACCAATCTTGCCATGCGCACGCTGATGTTCTGCGCGGTCAATCCCGGCCGCATCGTCCGAAAGCATGAGGCGGCCGAAAGCTGCGGCGCCTCGGAAAACCATCTGGCGCAGGTGATCCACCTTCTGGCGCGCAAGGGCTATCTGAAGACCCAGCGCGGCCGTTCGGGCGGGCTGATGCTGGGCCGCCCGCCCGAGGCGATCCGTGTGGGCGATGTGTTCCGCAGCTTTGAAAGCGTGCTGCCCTTCACCGAATGCACCGAGGAAAAGCAGGCCACCTGCCCGCTGGCCGGTGCCTGCCGCCTGAAATGCCTGCTGAGCGAGGCGCTGGAGGCCTTTTACGCCCGGCTGGACCGGGTGACGCTGGCCGATCTGGTGGCCGGGAACGACGAGCTGCACCAGCTGCTGAAAGTCGCCTGACCGGGGGGCGCGCGACGTTGTCCGGGCGGGACAAGGCGAGGCACTGCCTCGCCCCGCCCGCGCGCGACGGTTCAACAGGAAACCTTGCAGCACGAACCACGAGAGGCCAGCGCCTGCCCCGGCGGGCGGGAAGCGCC
>JACZKR010000026.1 GCA_014859945.1 Paracoccaceae bacterium
GGATTGCGCGGTGCCGGCGGCTGGGCGACCTGCGAGATCACACCCAACCCGGCGGCGGCCACGACGCCACCCCAAAGAATCCCCGCCACGAAATCCCGGATCACCTGCCCCTCCGCGCACTTGCCCTTGACGCTGCCATCGGCCTCGGCCCATCTATAGCCCGGCCCGCCGCGCCCGACACCCCCTTTCCGACCGGACCCCCGAAGATGCTGCTTCTGATCGACAACTACGACAGCTTTACCTACAACCTCGTCCATTACCTGGGCGAGCTGGGGGCCGATGTCACCGTGCAGCGCAACGATGCGCTTCAGGTCCAGGATGTCATCGCCATGCGCCCCGAGGTCATCGTGCTGTCGCCGGGGCCTTGCGATCCGGCGCAGGCCGGCATCTGCCTGCCGCTGACCCGCGCCGCCGCCGAGGCGGATATTCCCCTGCTGGGCGTCTGCCTTGGCCATCAGACCATTGGCGAGGCATTCGGCGGCAAGGTGATCCGCTGCCACGAAATCGTGCATGGCAAGATGGGCGTGATGCACCATTCCGGGCAGGGCCTGTTCCGTGGCCTGCCCTCGCCCTTCCTTGCCACCCGCTATCACTCGCTGGTGGTCGAACGCGACAGCCTGCCCGACTGCCTTGAGGTCACGGCCTGGCTGGAAGACGGCACGATCATGGGCCTGCGGCACAAGACGAAGATGATCGAGGGCGTGCAGTTCCACCCCGAATCCATCGCCAGCGAGCACGGCCACCAGCTGTTGCGGAATTTCCTTGAGACAGCAAAGGCGCGCGTCCCGGCATGAGCGATATTCTCCGCCCGCTGATCGGCATTGCCGCCACCCGCCCCCTGACCCGGGCCGAGGCCGAGGCCGCCTTTGGCGCGCTGTTCGAAGGGCAGGGCACGCCCGCGCAGATGGGCGGCTTCCTGATGGCGCTGCGCACGCGCGGCGAGACGGTCGACGAATATGCCGCCGCCGCCCATGTGATGCGGTCGAAATGCCATGCGGTCCGCGCGCCCGAAGGGGCGATGGATATCGTCGGCACGGGCGGCGACGGCAAGGGCACGCTGAACATCTCGACCGCGACGGCCTTTGTCGTGGCGGGGGCGGGCGTGGCGGTGGCCAAGCACGGCAACCGCAACCTGTCGTCCAAATCCGGCGCGGCCGATGCGCTGACCGAAATGGGGCTGAACGTCATGGTCGGCCCCGATGTGGTGGAGCGCTGCCTGGATCAGGCCGGGATCGGCTTCATGATGGCGCCGATGCACCATCCGGCGATCCGCCATGTCATGCCGGTGCGGGCCGAGCTGGGGACGCGGACGATCTTCAACATCCTCGGCCCGCTGACCAATCCGGCGGGGGTGCTGCGGCAACTGACCGGTGCCTTCTCGGCGGCGCTCATCCGGCCGATGGCGGAAACGCTGCTGGCGCTGGGGTCAGTCAAGGCCTGGCTGGTGCATGGCGGCGACGGCACCGACGAAATCTCGATCGCCGCCCCGACGCAGGTCGCGGCGCTGGAACATGGCACGGTGCGCGAGTTCACAATCGCCCCCGACGACGCCGGCCTGCCCTGGCATCCGTTTGAACATGTGATGGGCGGCACCCCGGCCGAGAATGCGCAGGCCTTCCGCGCGCTGCTGGACGGTGCGCCGGGCGCCTACCGCGATGCCGTCCTTTTCAACGCCGCCGCCGCGCTGGTCGTGGCCGACCGGGCGCGCGACCTGAAGGAAGGTGTTGAAATCGCGCGCGAGAGCATCGACAGCGGCGCGGCGAAGGGCAAGCTGCAGGCGCTGGCGCATCTGACGCATGGCTGACCGGCCCGCCCCGCCCGAAAGCTGGGCCGGCCTTCCCTTCTTCTCTACCCTCTGG
>JACZKR010000027.1 GCA_014859945.1 Paracoccaceae bacterium
GGGCAGCTGATGGGCATTCTTGGCCTGTGGCTGCGCTTTCGCGGCTTCCGGGCGGAAGAGTTCTACACCTATGCCCTGTGGCGCAAGGACCTGCCCCACAGCTTCCTGCGTGAGTTCCAGACCGGCGATGAACGCCGCGCCTTCAACGAAGCGCTGCAGATGCCCGAACGCGGCCCCCCCACCGAGGCGATCCGCGACAAGGTGGTGACCGAACGGCTTCTGTCGGCGGCCGGCCTGCCGGTGACGCGCACGCTGGCCGCCTTTGGCCCGGCGACCTATGCCGATGACATCAGACATCTGCGCAACGCGGCCGAGATCACCGAATTCCTGTCGGACCCCGCGCATTTTCCGCTGTTCGGCAAGCCGCGCTTCGGCACCTACGCCCATGGCGCGGCGGCGATGACCGCTTGCGATGCGGCCACGGGCACGCTGCGCTTCCTGACCGGCAAGGATGTGCCCGCCGCAGGCCTTGCGGCCGAGATCGTGGCGGATTGGGAGAAGGGCTATATCTTCCAGCCCTTCTACCGCATGCATCCGGTGCTGACCGCGCATCTGGGCGCCGCCATGGCTTCGGTCCGAATCTGCACCCTGCGCACCGATGACGGGGTGGTGCCCTATTATGCCGTGGTCCGCATTCCGGCGAAGAAGGCCATGCATGACGGCGACGCCTTTGGCACCAGGGTCTGGGGGCTGATCGACCCCGGCACCGGGCGGATCGACAAGCTGTCGAACCTGCGCAACCCGATGGGCCCGGCGATCACCCACTGGCTGAACCCCGATGAGCCGCTTCTGGGCCTGACCATGCCGGACTGGCAGGCGGCGGTGGCGGCCTGCCTGCGTGCGCATGACGTGTTCCCCGGGCATGGCATCATCGGCTGGGACGTGTTCCTGACCGAGGACGGCCCGCTTCTGAACGAGGCGAATTCCAACCCGGGCCATGTCTATCAGGTGGCTGCCGCGCGCGGGCTGCGCAATCCCGATCTTGAGCCGATGTACCAGCGCGCGCTTGCCCATGCCCGCCGGATCAACGCCGAAGACGGGGTAACGCGACTGCCCCGCCTGTAACGCGACCGCCAGAAAAACCGGTTTCATCCGGCGCGCTCCGGCCGTAGAACCGCCGCCGACGCGCCCCGGACGGACCCGATGACAGCAGCCAGCCCCGGCATCCACCTGACCGACGCCCGCGTGACGCTGGGCGGCAAGGCGGTTCTGCCGGGTCTGACCCTGTCGTTGACCGAGCCGCGCATCGGCATCGTCGGGCGCAACGGCTCGGGCAAGACCACGCTTCTGCGGCTGATGGCAGGGCTGATCGCGGCCGATGGCGGCACGGTGCGGGTGGACGGCGTTGATCCGGCGCGCGACCGCAAGGCGATGCTGGACCGGCTGGGCATCCTGTTCCAGAACCCCGACCACCAGATCCTGTTCCCGACCGTGGCCGAGGAACTGGCCTTCGGCCTGCGCCAGAAGGGCCGGACTGCCGCCGAGGCCGCCCGTGCCGTGCGCGACAGGCTGGCGGCCGAGGGGCGCAGCCACTGGCATGACCGGCCCACCCATCTGCTCAGCCAGGGTCAGCGGCAGTACCTGTGCCTGCTGGCCGTCCTGATGATGGAGCCGGCGACGATCCTGCTGGACGAACCCTTCGCCGGTCTTGACCTGCCTACAGTCGCGCGGCTGGAACGGCACCTTGCCGCCCTGCCCCAGCGGCTGATCACCATCAGCCACGATCCCGCCGCCGTGGCCGGCGCCGACCGGGTGATCTGGATCGACGCCGGGCGCCTGCGGATGGATGGCCCGCCGGCGCCGGTTCTGGCCGCCTTCACCGATGAAATGCAGCGGATCGGAGCCAGCGATGCTGACGCTGACCTCGCCGGTTGAAATCTGGGCGCACCGGTTGCCCGCCGGGGTGAAGCTGGCGGCGCTGGCCGGGGCGACGCTGATCCTGTTCTGGATGACGACGCCCGCCCAGCAGGCCACGGCCCTGGTGGCGGTGGCGGTGCTGACCCTGTCCGGCGGGACGCGCTTTGCCCGTGCGGGCGCGCGGATGCTGCGGCCTCTCTTGCCCTTCGCGGTGCTGGTGGGGCTGTGGCATCTGGCGACGGGCGAATGGTCGCTGGGCGCCGTGGTGGTGATGCGGATGGTCACCGCCGTCGCTGCGGCGAACTTCGTCACCATGACCACCCGGCTGTCCGACATGCTGGACGCGCTGACATGGCTGTGCCGGCCGCTGTCGCCGGTGCTGCCCCCCCAGCGGCTGGCGCTGGCCGTGGCGCTGGTCATCCGCTTTGTCCCGGTCATGCTGCTGCGGGCCGAGGCGATTGTGCTGGCCTGGCGGGCCCGCAGCCCCGCCCGCCCCGGCTGGCGCGTGGCCCAGCCGCTGACGCTTGCCGCCCTTGATGATGCCGCCCGCGTGGCCGAGGCCTTGCGCGCCCGGGGCGGAAGCGGCTAGTCAGGCCCCCTGTGTATCGAGAGGACAACCACATGGAAAAAAACCTCAGCCACATCGCCCTGTTTGCCGCGCTTGTCGCGGTGCTGGGGCTGGTGCCGGCCATCACCCTGCCGGTCGGCGTGCCGATCACGGCACAATCGCTGGGCATCATGCTGTGCGGCACGGTGCTGGGCGCGCGGCGCGGCGCGCTGGCCGTTCTGCTGTTTCTGGCGCTGGTGGCGCTTGGTCTGCCGATCCTTGCCGGCGGGCGCGGGGGGCTTGGGGTCTTTGCCTCTCCGACCGTGGGCTTCCTGATCGGCTTCCCAATTGCGGCCTTCGTCGCGGGGCTGATCGTCGAACGCTGGCGCGCGCCGGTGGGAATCGCGGCGCTGGCCGGCGCGGTGATCGGCGGCATTCTGGTACTTTACGTCTTCGGCGTGGCGGGCATGGCGGTGATGCTGGGCAAGACGCTGCCCGAGGCCGTGCTGCTGGCCACCCCCTATCTGCCGGGTGACCTGCTGAAAGCCGGGCTTGCGGCGCTGGCCACGCAGGGCATTGCCCGCATGCGGCCCGACGCGCTGCTGTCTCGGGCCTGAACCGGACCGGGCGGCGCTCAGCCGCCCGTCATCGCCTTCAGTTCGGGCGGCGCGTCCGCCCGCAGCATATCGGCCAGGGTCAGCGATTCGATGATGACCAGATAGGACCAGAAGACCTCGGCAAAGACCTTGCGGATGCGGCAGCTGGCTTCGTCCTTGCAATCCTCGCAGCGTTGGTAGGCGCTGCGCGACAGGCAGGGCAAGGGTGCGATGGGCCCTTCGATCAGCCGCAGAAGCTCGGGGATCGAGATTTCGGCGGGCTTCTTCAGAAGACTGTAGCCGCCCGACCGGCCCCGCGTCGAAGCGATCACCCCGGCATTGCGGATTTCCAGCAGGATATGCTCCAGAAATCGCTTGGGTGTGCCCGAACGCTGCGCGATCTCTTCGATCGTCAGCGGCTGGGGCTTCGCCGTCGCCGCTTCGTCCGCAAGGACCAGAAGCGCCTTCAGGGCGTATTTCATCTTCTGCGTGATCATATTCAAGCCGTAGGGCCGAACGGGGCCGGAATCAACGGCTGCGTCAGGAATTGCAGACAAATTTCGGCGGCTTAGGCGGTTTGCGCCGCCCCGTTCCGCGCCAGGTCTTCAAAGAGCCGCGCCACGCCCTCGGCGCCCGGATCGTTGTGGCCCGCCAACTGGCCCGCCGACAGATAGCTGGCCCGACCGGCCCGCGCCCGGACCATCGCGGCGGTGCCATCGGCCCCGGCCCGTGCGGTGGC
>JACZKR010000217.1 GCA_014859945.1 Paracoccaceae bacterium
CCCCCCTCTGCTACTCCCGCGCCACGCCAGAGGCCCCGGATTCGTCCGGGGCTCTTGGTTTGTTCGTTCCCGATGCAGCCGCAGACGGAACAAGCACCTAATCGGGGATCTTCGGAGCCCTTCACCGCCGGGTGGCGACACCCGTGCAAGCAAACGGAAGACAGGAAACATGGCACTCAAGTCGTATAAACCGACGACGCCTGGCCAGCGTGGGCTGGTTCTGATCGACCGTTCGGAGCTGTGGAAAGGCCGTCCGGTCAAAGCCCTCACCGAGGGTCTGATTGGTACCGGTGGCCGGAACAACACCGGACGCGTCACGATGTGGCACAAGGGCGGCGGCGCAAAGCGTCTGTACCGCATTGTGGACTTCAAGCGTCGCAAGTTCGACGTGCCGGCTGTGGTCGAGCGCATCGAATATGACCCCAACCGCACCGCCTTCATCGCGCTGATCAAGTATCAGGACGGCGAGCTGGCCTATATCATTGCCCCGCAGCGTCTGGCTGTTGGCGACAGCGTGATCGCCGGCGCCAAGACCGACGTGAAGCCCGGCAACGCCATGCCCTTCTCGGGCATGCCGATCGGCACGATCGTTCACAACGTCGAACTGAAGCCCGGCAAGGGCGGCCAGCTGGCCCGCGCCGCCGGCACCTATGCCCAGTTCGTCGGCCGTGACGGTTCCTACGCCCAGATCCGCCTTTCGTCGGGCGAGCTGCGCATGGTCCGCCAGGAATGCATGGCCACCATTGGTGCCGTGTCGAACCCCGACAACTCGAACCAGAACCTCGGCAAGGCCGGGCGTCGTCGCCACATGGGCATCCGCCCGACCGTCCGCGGTGTTGCGATGAACCCGATCGACCACCCGCACGGCGGTGGTGAAGGCCGGACCTCGGGCGGCCGTCACCCGGTTACCCCGTGGGGCAAGGGCACCAAGGGCAACAAGACCCGCACGAACAAGACCACCGACAAGTACATTGTCCGGTCGCGTCACGCCAAGAAGAAAGGGCGCTAATCCATGGCACGTTCCATCTGGAAAGGCCCGTTCGTCGATGGCTACCTGCTGAAGAAGGCAGAGACCGCCAAGGCTTCGGGCAAGAACGAAGTGATCAAGATCTGGTCGCGCCGTTCCACCATCCTGCCGCAGTTCGTGGGTCTGACCTTCGGCGTCTACAACGGCAAGAAGCACATCCCCGTCGCGGTGACCGAAGAAATGATCGGTCAGAAGTTCGGTGAATATTCGCCGACCCGGACCTACTACGGTCACGCCGCCGACAAAAAAGCGAAACGGAAGTAAGCCATGGGTACGCAAAAGAATCCGCGTCGGGTTGCCGACAACGAGGCGATGGCCGTGGCTCGCATGCTGCGCACTTCGCCCCAGAAGCTGAACCTTGTCGCCGGTCTGATCCGCGGCAAGAAGGTGGACAAGGCCCTGGCCGACCTGACCTTCTCGAAGCGCCGCATCGCCGGCGACGTGAAGAAGGCCCTTCAGTCGGCCATCGCCAATGCCGAAAACAACCATGGCCTGGACGTTGACAGCCTTGTCGTCGCCGAAGCCTGGGTTGGCAAGAACCTGGTGATGAAGCGCGGCCGTCCGCGGGCGCGTGGCCGTTTCGGCAAGATCATGAAACCGTTCAGCGAGATCACCATCAAGGTGCGTCAAGTCGGGGAGACTGCGTAATGGGTCAGAAAGTCAACCCGATCGGCATGCGCCTGCAGGTCAACCGGACCTGGGACAGCCGCTGGTTCGCCGAGTCGAAGGACTATGGCAACCTTCTGCTTGAAGACCTCAAGATGCGTGAATTCATCCACGAGGAATGCAAGCAGGCCGGCGTCAGCCGCGTGATCATCGAACGCCCCCACAAGAAGTGCCGTGTGACCATTCACACCGCGCGTCCGGGCGTGATCATCGGCAAGAAGGGTGCGGATATCGAAGGTCTTCGCAAGAAGCTGTCGGTCTTCACCAAGTCGGAACTGCACCTCAACATCGTTGAAGTCCGCAAGCCGGAACTGGACGCCCAACTCGTAGCCGAGTCGATCGCCCAGCAGATGGAACGTCGCGTTTCCTTCCGTCGCGCCATGAAGCGCGGCGTGCAGAACGCGATGCGCATGGGCGCCCTCGGCATCCGTGTGAACGTTGCGGGCCGCCTTGGCGGTGCTGAAATCGCCCGGACCGAATGGTACCGCGAAGGCCGCGTGCCGCTGCACACCCTGCGCGCCGACATCGACTATGCGCTGTCGGAAGCCGAGACGCCCTATGGCATCATCGGTGTGAAGGTGTGGATCTTCAAAGGCGAAATCCTTGAGCATGATCCGCAGGCCCATGACCGTCGTCTGGCGGAAGCTGCCGACGGCCCGGCCCCCCGTGGCCCGCGTCGCGACCGCGAACGCGCCTGAGGAGTAAGAGAAGATGCTGCAACCAAAGCGCACCAAGTATCGCAAGATGCACAAGGGCCGCATCCATGGCGAAGCCAAGGGTGGGTTCCTGCTGAACTTCGGTTCCTTCGCCCTGAAAGCGACCGAGCCGGAGCGTGTGACCGCGCGTCAGATCGAAGCGGCCCGCCGCGCGATCACCCGCCACATGAAGCGTCAGGGCCGTGTCTGGATCCGGATTTTCCCGGATGTTCCGGTCTCGGCCAAGCCGGTCGAAGTCCGGATGGGTTCTGGTAAGGGTTCGACCGACTACTGGGCCTGCAAGGTCAAGCCGGGCCGCATCATGTTCGAGATCGACGGCGTCAGCGAAACCATCGCGCGTGAGGCCCTGCGCCTCGGCGCGATGAAGCTGCCGGTCACCACCCGCATCGTCGCCCGCGAAGACTGGTAAGGGTGGTGCGTGCCAGCACGCACCCTACGGAATGACGGAAGGGCCGGGGGAAACCCCGGCCCTTTCGCTTTGGCCGGCTGTCGGGTGGCTTGGGGGGGGCGCGCGCGCCGCAGGCTTTTTTCGGCGCCGTGTTCGCTGTATGGCGGATACAGCACAAGGATTGACCCATGCCCGACATCACCTCTCTCTTCGTTACCCGCCTCTACCGTGCGCAGCTCAACGAATTGGCCAGGAAGAAGGTCGATTATGATGAGCTTCGCGCGACCTGTGAGGCGGTGGCCGAGGATGACGAGGCCGGGCAGGACTGGTGCGAGGCGAACGGCTATCCCGGCTACACCTCCTATGCCTCGCTGAACGACCTGCCCTGGCGGATGCCGGTCTTCTGCGATCTGGAAAAGGCGCTGGACAAGCACGTCGCCGCCTTCTGCGACGATCTGGGGTTTGACCTGCAGGGCAAGAAGCTGAAATGCAATGCGCTGTGGATCAACATCCTGCCGGAAGGCGGCACCCACGCCAGCCACATCCACCCGCATTCGGTGATCTCGGGCACGACCTATGTCGCGATGCCCGAAGGCACCAGCGCCCTGAAACTGGAAGACCCCCGGCTGCCCATGATGATGATGGCCCCCATGGTGCAGAAGACCGCGGCGCAGGAGTTCCAGCGCTTCGTCTATGTGAAGCCGGTGGTGGGCGACGTGCTGCTGTGGGAAAGCTGGCTGCGCCACGAGGTGCCGATGAACATGTCCGAGGACGAGCGGATTTCGGTCAGCTTCAACTATGGGTGGGCGTGAGGCGCGGCCGCGTCGGGTAGGTGTTCACGCTTCATCTTGCATTGACGACGGTTGCGTCATTGGTCGGCACAAGGCTGACCTTTGGACACACCTTCCCCGGCCACAGCCTCGGTCCGCCTGAATTTTGATGAGTGATAGCTAGCCGCTACTTATTCTGGCGCCACCACTCGCACAGCTTGTTCACGACCCACTTGATCAGGTCGTAAGCAAAGCGCGCGAATAGTGGGACCAGAAAGTCAAGAAGACCTTCTGGCATGGCTACTCCGATACGGGGATGGCCTGAGCAAACGCAAAGGGCTCGACCTTGCGGTCGAGCCCTTTGCTCAACGGAGCATTGCCTGCCTTTAGGCCCAGTGCTCCGATGCTGCCAAATTGCACGGATCTTCTTTTCCAGTCAAGTGCTACCC
>JACZKR010000028.1 GCA_014859945.1 Paracoccaceae bacterium
GTCGTTGTTGCGATACCGGAACCGGCGGGCTTTGCACAGCCGGATGCCATCGATGATCGATGCGTGATTCAGTTCGTCGGAGATCACGGCGTCCTCCGGTCCAAGCAATTTCTCGAAAACCCCGCCGTTGGCGTCCCAGCACGAGCTGTAAAGAATCGTGTCTTCGGTGCCGAGAAACCGGGCGAGACGGGTTTCGAGTTCGCGGTGGATGCCCTGCGTGCCGCAGATGAAGCGCACGCTGGCCATGCCGTAGCCGTGGCTGTCCATCGCCGCCTTCGCCGCTGCGATCAGGCGCGGATCATCGGCCAGCCCCAGATAGTTGTTGGCGCAAAGGTTCAGCATCCGCCGCCCGCCGATCGTCACATGCGCGCCCTGCGCACCCTCGATCAGGCGTTCGTGCTTCATCAGCCCCTCGGCCTCGATCCCGGAAAGGGTCTGGCGGACATGGTTCAGGAAACGGGAATCTGTCATGACGGAACTTCCTCCACTTTGACGGATACTCACCGATCCGCCGGAACAAGTCAAGATGACGGAATTTTATCCGCTAAAGCGGATATGCCATCCTCTCTCCTCAAATATCCTCGGGGGTCCGGGGGCAGACGGCCCCCGGGCGCCGGGGTCAGCTGTCCTGCACGATCAGGATGGCGCGCGCGGCACCGTCGCCGGCGCGGATGGAATGGGGGCGGTCGGCGGCATAGCGGGCAACGTCGCCCGGGCCCAGCCGCTCTTCCGCCTCGCCCGAGATCACCTGCAGCGCGCCGCTGATCACCGTCAGATGTTCACGGCAGCCGGGATTATGAGGCGCACTGTCCAGCGCCCCCCCGGCAGTAAAACTGAGGTCATAAACCTCATGTTCGCCCACCGTTTCGGCCGGCGAAAGGATGCGGATCGAAACGCCCCGCCCGCGCCCCTGAATGACCGGCGCGTCGCCCGCGCGCGTCACCTCGATGCCGGGGGCGTCGCGCCCCTCAAGCAGGCCGGCGAAATCGACCTGCAGCGCCTGCGTCAGGTTCCACAGTGTCGCTACCGTGGGCGAGGATTCGCCGCGCTCGATCTGGCTGACCATGCTGCGCGAGACGCCCGACAGCTTGGCCACCGCATCAAGGCTGAGACCGCGCGCCTTGCGCGCCTCGCGCAGCGAGGCCGCCAGCCGGTCGTGAATATCGGAACGTGGGTTCATCGCCCCATGAAATCCCTCGCAGGCGCCGGCGTCAACGGGCCGATCACGCGCTCAGGTGCCGCAGAAGGTGACATAGGGGCCAAAGCCCGAAGGGGCCGGCAGGGTAAAGCGCTCACGCCCGGCCTCAGGGGCAAAGGGCCGGCGGATTTCGGCCAGAAGCGCCTCAAACGGCTGCAGGTCGCCCGAAACCGCCGCCGCCAGCGCCTCTTCCACCAGATGGTTGCGCGGGATCACCGCCGGGTTTGCGGCGCGCGGCAGCCATGCCAGCAGCCGGGCCGGATCGGGGAACAGCACCGTCAGCCCGGCCTCACGCCCCTCGGCCGCATCGGCCAGCCGGCGGAAGGTCAGCGTCCAGTCCGCCCCCTGCCCCGCCATCGCGCCCAGAAGATCATCCACCAGCGCCTCATCCCCGGCATCCGCGCCCTGAAGGGCCAGCTTGGCGCGCATCACCGCCAGCCATTCGTCGCGGAAGCGCGGCGCGATGGATTTCAGCCGGGCATTGGCGATGGCCACGGCAGTTTCCTCATCCGCGTCGAACTGCGGCACCAGACATTCGGCCAGCCGCGCCAGGTTCCAGCCCAGGATCAGCGGCTGGTTGGCATAGGCATAGCGCCCCTGCCGGTCGATCGAGGAAAACACCGTGCCCGGCGCATAGCCCTCCATGAAGGCGCAGGGGCCGTAGTCGATGGTTTCGCCCGACAGCGCCATGTTGTCGGTGTTCATCACGCCATGGATGAAGCCCAGCCCCATCCATTGCGCGATCAGCCGCGCCTGCCGCGCGATCACCACATCGAAAAGGCCCAGCGCACCATCCGGGGCCAGATCGGGGTAATGGCGGGCGATGGTATAGCGGGTCAGGGCGCGCAGCCCGGCCTCATCCCCGCGCGCGGCCAGAAACTGGAAGCTGCCGACGCGGATATGGCTGGCCGCCACCCGGGCCAGCACCGCTCCGGGCAGCGCCTGTCCGTCGCGCCAGACCGGGGCGCCGGTCGCCACCACGGCCAGCGCGCGGGTCGTCGGTACGCCAAGCGCCGCCATCGCCTCGGAAATCAGGAACTCGCGCAGCATCGGTCCCACGGCCGCCTTGCCGTCGCCGCCGCGCGAGAACGGCGTCCGGCCGGAGCCTTTCAGCTGGATGTCCCAGCGGTTCCCGGCGGGGTCGAGATGTTCACCCAGAAGATGCGCCCGCCCGTCGCCCAGCTGCGGGGAAAAGCCGCCGAACTGGTGCCCGGCATAGGCCAGTGCCGCCGAATCGGCGCCGGGCGGCAGGTCCGCGCCCGAAAACCACCGCGCGGCATTGGCCTGAACCTCGGGCCCCAGCCCAAGCATCTGGGCCAGCGGCGCGTTCCAGGCCAGCACTTCCGGCGCCGGCGCCGGATCGGGCGGCAGGCGCAGGAAGGTGCCGGGCAGGTCGCGCAGCCAGCTGTTGTCAAAGCGGAAGGTCATCGCATCCCCCGGGGTCAGGCCAAAGATATGGCGGCTGGTGCGGCGGGGAACAAGGCGGGCCGGCGGTTCAGGCCGGCAGCGCGGCCAGAAACCCGGCGATCCGCGCCTCGATCAGCGGCAGGATGCGGGCGGGCAGCTCATGCCCGACGCCGGCCAGCACCTCGATCCGCGCGCCCGGTATCGCCTCGGCCAGTGCCTGCCCGTTGGCCAGCGGCAGCACCGGGTCTTCGGCACCATGGATGACCAGCACCGGCTGACTGATCCGGCGGAACGCGCCCGACCAGTCCTGATGCCCGGCCATCGCGGCATGGTTGAAGGCGCTGGCAATGGCAGGGCTGCGCGCCAGAACCGCGTCAATCGCCCGCCCGGCGGCCTCGGCGTCGAAAGGCGCACCGCTGCCCGCGCAAAGTTCGGCCAGACCCAGATTGAAGGCACGGATGGCGGCGCGGTTCGCCCAGTCCAGCGCCCCGAGCACCCCGAAATGTGCAATCACCGCATCGGACATATGGGGCAGCGCGGCACCGTCCCAGCCCAAAGGCTCGGACGCGATCAGCACCAGCGATGCGACCCGCCCCGGATGGCTGACCGCCGCCATCTGCGCCAGATAGCCGCCCAGCGACATGCCCGCCACATGGGCGCGCGCGATGCCCAGCCCGTCCAGCACCGCGATCAGATCATCGCGCAGGTCTTCAACCGCATAACCGCCCGCGCCCGGCGGGAAGGTCGTGGACAGGCCGGTATCGCGGTGATCGTAGCGGATCACATGAAACCCCCGCGCCGCCAGCCCGTCACACAGCGCCTCGGGCCAGTCCAGCATCGACGCCGTCGCCCCCATGACCAGCAACAACGCCGGATCGGCCGGATTGCCAAAGGACTGAACAGCAAGCCGCAGGCCCCGGGTTTCGATGCTATGCAACATGGCTGGTTTCCTGAGAAATGGTCGGGGCGAGAAGATTCGAACTTCCGACCTACGGTACCCAAAACCGTCGCGCTACCAGACTGCGCTACGCCCCGACGGCGCTTTCCTAGCGGGGTTCCGCCGGGATGGAAAGGCCTATGGCGCGTCACAGGGCCAGGCGGCTGCACCTTTAGCGACGGCCGGATGACGCAGCACCGTGCCCTCGGCAATGCCCATGCGCGCGGCAAGGCCGCCGTTGATTTCCAGCACGAAGGCCACGCCTGGGCCGCCGTCGATCGGGGTTTCGTCGTGGGGAACGGCCTGCGGATGCACCCGCGTCACAAGGCCGGTCTGATCGGCAAAGATCATGTCCAGCGGGATCAGGGTGTTCTTCATCCAGAAACTGGCATGTTTCGGCGCGGGAAAGACAAACAGCATCCCGGCCGAGGTCGCCATCTTTTCGCGGAACATCAGGCCGCGCGCCGATTCCTCGGCATCATCGGCCACTTCCACCGAAAAACGTGCAACGCTGCCCGCGGGCGTGCGCAGTTCCACCGCGTCGGGGGCGCAATCCGCCGCCGCCAGCCCCGGCCACAGGGCCAAGGCCAGGATCACAAGGCCCGGACGGCTGCTTCCCATGACACCACCTGCACCGCCATGCGGCCGCGCTTGCCTTCGATGATCCGCAGGCAGACCGCCTCGCCCGCCTGAAGATCGGCAAAGCCCGAATGGCGCAGCACCTCGACATGGACAAAGACATCCTCGGGCCGGCCGAAGACATTGGCAAAGCCGAAACCCTTGCCCTTGTCGAACCATTTGACCCGCGCGGGCTCCAGCGGCAGCGCCGCCAGATCGGCCGGAACCGCTTGCGCGCTTTCGTCGATCAGGGGAAAGGCCCCGCCCGCAGGCGGCTCTATGCCCAGCACTTCGACGGCCTGAACACCGCGCAGCGTCTTCTGGACGCGCACCGTAATCCCGGCGCCATCTGCAACCGAGCTTTGGCCGAAATTGCGCAATACATTCGCGTGAAGCAAGATATCCGCAGCCGTATCTTCGGTTACGATGAAACCGAAGCCCTTGGCCGGATCAAACCACTTCACCCGGCCTTGCACGATCTGCAAGGCCTCTGCTTCTTCCGTCATTCCTCGAGCCATTCCCCAGATAAAGCCCTGCACACAAATGCAGCCTTTCGCGGGGAAGATGCAAGCGCAAAACAACTGTCTTTTAGGACACTTCCGTTCGCGAAGCGTGAACCGTCAGGGGTTCAGCCGCAGGATTTCCCAAGCGTCTCCGGGGCTTGTCCGGCGCCAGCGGAAACGGTCATGCAGGCGGAATGCGCCGTCGGCCCAGAACTCGATTTCAACCGGCAGGATGCGAAAGCCGCCCCAGAAGGCAGGCCGGTCAGGATTAAGGCCCTGCGCCGCCGTCACCCGTGCCACTTCGGCCATCAGCGCCGCCCGTGAGGCCAGCGGTTCCGACTGCCTGCTGGCCCATGCGCCCAGCCGCGACTTCAGGCTGCGGCTGGCGTAATAGGCATCGGCCTGCGGCCCCTCTTCGCGGGTCACGGTGCCGCGCACCCGGATCTGACGGCGCAGCGACTTCCAGTGCATGACGAAAGCCGCCTTGCCGGTGGCGCCGATTTCCTGCGCCTTGGCGCTGCCGTAGTTGGTGTAGAAGACGAAGGCATCGGCCTCGATTTCCTTCAGAAGCACCATGCGGGCATTCGGCATTCCGCTGTCGTCCACCGTGGCCAATGCGATGGCATTGGGGTCGTTGACCTCTTGCCGCTCGGCCTCGGCCAGCCAGTCCCGCGCGATAGCAAAGGGGTCGTCGCCCGCGAATATTCCGCTTCTGTCCATGTCTTTCCGTCCTTCCCGGCGCGGCCTTCCGGCAAGCGCCGCCCTTGATGCCCGCCCAAAGCTGGCCTACACACCGGGAACAATCAGAACGGGCGAGGGGCACCGAATGTCAACCGGACTTATGGCAGGCAAGCGCGGGCTCATCATGGGCCTTGCCAATGACAAATCCATTGCCTGGGGCATCGCCCAGCAACTGGCGGCCCAGGGTGCCGAAATCGCCTTTTCCTATCAGGGCGACGCGCTGAAGAAGCGGGTCGAGCCTTTGATCGCTTCTATCGGCATGTCCGAGATGGTGGAATGCGACGTGTCGTCCGAGGAATCGATGGACGCGCTTTTCGCCCGGCTGAAGGAAAAATGGGGCACGATCGACTTTCTGGTCCATGCCATCGGCTTTTCCGACAAGAACGAATTGCGCGGCCGCTATGTGGACACCTCGCGGCCGAACTTCCTGATGACCATGGATATCTCGGTCTATTCCTTCACCGCCGTCTGTCAGCGCGCGGCCGCGATGATGAACGAAGGCGGCAGCCTGCTGACGCTGACCTATTACGGCGCCGAAAAGGTCATGCCGCATTACAATGTCATGGGCGTGGCCAAGGCGGCGCTGGAAGCCTCGATCATGTATCTGGCCGAAGACCTCGGCAAGGACGGCATCCGGGTGAACGCCATTTCGGCCGGCCCGATCAAGACGCTGGCGGCCAGCGGCATCGGCGATTTCCGCTATATCCTGAAGTGGAATGAACTGAACTCGCCCCTGCGCCGCAACGTGACGCAGGACGAGGTGGGCAAGGCCGCGCTGTTCCTGCTGTCTGATCTGGGCAGCGGCACCACGGGCGAAAACCTGCATGTCGACTGCGGCTATCACGTCGTCGGCATGAAGTCGGTCGATGCGCCCGACATCGACGTGGTCACCGGCCGCAAGGATCAGGCATAACGGCTCTGGACGCCGCCAACCGGCCCTGCAACAAAGGCAGGTGAACGGAGTGCATCATGAGCCTTGCCGCCTTCCTTGCCTTTGCCGCCCTGTCGCTTTTCGCCGCCGTCAGCCCCGGCCCGGCGGTCCTGATGGCCGCGCGCACCGGGCTGACCGAGGGGTTCCGCACCGGCGCGATGCTGGCCGCCGGGATCGGCGCGGGGGCGGTGGTCTGGGCCAGCGCCGCGATGTTCGGGCTGAACCTGGTGTTCCAGACCGCGCCCGCCCTGCTCTGGGCGCTGAAGATCGGCGGCGGCGGCTATCTGATCTGGATGGGCTGGAAGCTCTGGCGCCACGCCCCCGAACCCTTCATCACCCATGACACCCGGCCGGTGCCGCGCAGCGCGCTGTCGGCCTTCCGGCTGGGGCTGTTCACGCAGTTGGCAAATCCCAAGCCCGCCGTGATGTTCAGCGCGATCTTCCTTGGCACCGTGCCGCCCGCCACGCCCGGCTGGGTGCTGGGCGCGATCCTGGCCGTGGTCTTCCTGAACGAAACCCTGTGGAACATCCTCGTCGCGCGCATCTTCTCGCTTGACCGGACACGCGCGGCCTATATCAGCCTGAAGACCATCATCGACCGCGGCTTCGGGGGGTGCCTGGCGCTTCTCGGGCTGAAGGTCGCCGCCACCTGAGGGAGCCGCCATGAACGACCGCCTGCCGCACGAGAAGGGCTTTCACGTCAGCTGGGACCAGATTCACCGCGACGCGCGGGCGCTGGCCTGGCGGCTGGACGGCAAGGGGCCCGACGGCGGGGCCTGGCGGGCGGTGGTCGGCATCACCCGCGGCGGCCTGGTGCCCGCGATGATCGTCAGCCGCGAGTTGGACATCCGCGTTGTCGATACGATCAGCGTCAAAAGCTACAACCATCAGGCCCAGACCGAGGCCAAGGTGACCAAATCGCCCCAGACCGATCTGATGGGCGACGGCACCGGCATTCTGGTGGTGGACGATCTGGTGGACAGCGGCAAGACGCTGGAACTGGTGCGCCGCCTTTACCCCAAGGCGCATTTCGCCACCGTCTATGCCAAGCCCCACGGCAAGCCGCAGGTCGATACCTATGTGACCGAGGTCAGCCAGGACACCTGGATCTTCTTCCCCTGGGACATGGCGCTGCAATATGTCCAGCCCTTCCGCGGCACCGACTAGGCTTCATCCTCTCTCCAGAAATATCCCACGGGGGTCCGGGGGTGTGAAACCCCCGGTCCGCCCTGTCCAGGAGCGCCGCCGATGACCCATCCCGCCCCCCTCAACCCCGCCATGGCCGGCACCGAACCGCCGCCGGTGATGGAGGCGCGGCGCTGGCTGCAGGGCGTGGTCTTTCCGCCCGAACGCCCGCTGATCAACGTCAGCCAGGCCGCCCCGGTCGAAAGCCCGCCCCTTGGCCTGCGTCAGGCGCTGGCCGAAGCGGCGCTGAACGATCCGCAGGCCCATCTTTACGGCCCCGTTCTGGGCCTGCCCGCGCTGCGGTCCGAGATCGCGGCGCAATGGTCGGCCGCCTATGGCGGGGCGATTGCCGACACTCAGGTCGCCATCACCCAGGGCTGCAATCAGGCCTTCTGCGCCGTCATGGCCACGCTTGCCGGCGCGGGGGATGAGGTGATCCTGCCGACGCCGTGGTATTTCAACCATCGCATGTGGCTGGACATGCAGGGCGTGCGCGCCGTGCCCCTGCCCGCCGGCGCCGGCCTGATCCCCGAGGCCGAGGCCGCGGCGCGGCTGATCACCGACCGCACCCGCGCCATCGTTCTGGTCAGCCCCAACAACCCCGGCGGGGCGGAATATCCTGCTGAAACGCTGGCGGCCTTCCATGCGCTGGCGCGGGCGCGCGGGCTGGCGCTGATCGTCGATGAAACCTACCGCGACTTCGACAGCCGCCCCGGCCGGCCGCATGATCTCTTCACCGATCCCGACTGGGACCGCGATTTCATCCATCTTTACAGCTTCTCCAAGGCCTACCGGCTGACCGGGCACCGGGTGGGGGCCATCGTTGCCAGCCCGGCGCGGCTGGCCGAGGTGGAGAAGTTCCTGGATACCGTCGCCATCTGTCCCAGCCAGCTGGGCCAGATCGGCGCGCTGTGGGGCATGCGGAACCTCTCGCAATGGGTGGCGGGCGAACGGGATGAGATTCTGGCCCGCCGCGCCGCCATGACGGGCGGCTTCGGCGCGCTGGAGGGGTGGAAGCTTCTGGGCTGCGGCGCCTATTTCGCCTATGTCGAACATCCGTTCCCGCTGGCATCCGACGCGCTCTGCAAGCGGCTGGTGGGTGAGGCGGGCCTGCTGATGCTGCCCGGCACCATGTTTCAGCCCGAGGCCCATGCCGAGGCCGCGCGCCGCCAGATCCGCATCGCCTTTGCCAATGCCGACGCCGCCGGCATCGCCGAGATGTTCCGCCGGCTGGCCGCCTTCCGCGCCTGAGGCGCGCACCCGCCGCCAAAGCCGCCTTGCCCCCCCGCGCCCGACCGCTTAGACAGTCGGGCGTATCCGCCGATCGAGGGCCCAATGTCCAAAGCACCGACCCATCACGACGACGAAGACGCCCCCCGCCGCAAGCGCCGTGGCACCTCTGTCATGGCCTGGGTGCTGCTGGCGATGATCGTCGGCGGCTTCGGCGGCTTCGGGGTGCAGACCTTCGGCGGCGGCCAAAGCGCCATCGGCACGGTCGGCGACCAGGAAATTACCGTCAACGACTATGCCCGCGGCATCCAGCAGCAGGTCAGCGCGCTGTCGCAGCAGTTCGGCGTTCCGATGACGGTGGAACAGGTCCGCGCCTTCGGGCTGGACCGGCAGGTTCTGTCGGGGCTGGTCAGCCGCGCCGCGCTGGACAACGAGGCCGGGCGCATCGGCCTTTCGGTGGGCGATGCCGTGGTGGCCGCCGAACTGGCGGGCAACAACAGCTTCCACGGCGTCTCGGGCAGTTTCGACCGCGAAACCTACCGCCAGACGCTGAAGATGAACAACATGTCCGAGGCCGATTATGAGGCCGCGATCCGCGCCGATGTCGCGCGCTCGCTGTTGCAGGGGGCGGTTTCGGGCGGGCTGGTGACGCCCGATGCCCTGACCGGCGCGATCTTTGACTGGGCAGCGGAAAAGCGCGGCTTCACCCTGCTGCGCCTGACCGAGGCCGATCTGGCCACCCCCCTGCCCGAAGCGACCGAGGCCGACCTGCAGGCCTGGTATGACGCCCATCTGGCCGATTACACCCGCCCCGAAGCCAAACGCATCCAGTATGTCAGCCTGCTTCCCGCCGATCTGGCCCCCACGATCGAGATTACCGAAGACGCGGTGAAAGCCGCCTATGACGCCCGCAAGGACCAGTATTCGGTGCCCGAAAAGCGTCTGGTCGAACGGCTGGTCTTCGGATCAGACGATGAGGCGAAGGCCGCGATGGCCCGGATCGAGGGTGGTGAGACCTTTGAGTCGCTGGTGGCCGAACGCAACCTGACGCTGGAAGACATCGACCTTGGCGACGTGACGAAGGCCGATCTTGGCGAAGCGGGCGACGCGGTCTTTGCGCTGACCGGTCCCGGCGTGGTCGGGCCCCTGCCATCAAGCCTCGGGCCGGCGCTGTTCAGGATGAACGCGATCCTCGCCGCGCAGGAAACCACCTTGGACGAAGCCCGCGCCGCCCTGACCGAAGAGCTGCGCCTTGACGCGGCCCGGCGCGAAATCTCGGCCCGGATGGAAGAGATTGACGACCTTCTGGCCGGCGGTGCCACGCTGGAGGATCTGGCCAAGGAAGAGGGGCTGAAACTGTCCTCGACCGACTATGCCCCGGGTGCCGCCGACAACGACCCGATCACCCAGTCCGCCGCCTTCCGCAAGGAAGCCGAGGCGCTGGGAGAGGGCGATTTTCCCGCCGCCATCGGGCTTGAGGATGGCGGCATCGTCGCCATGCAGCTGATCGAAACCGTCCCCCCCGCCCCGCGCCCCCTGGC